>JBLHXJ010000117.1:0-8740 GCA_047629535.1 Arenicella sp.
TGTCGAGTCTTATTGCCGCCGCAGTTGCGGCGGCACGGAGAAGTGCTGCCTAGCTCAATGATCAGCTCTTATCAATCGTTGTACTGCCGGCTTTATTCAGACGGCCAGAGCGCTTCTGCTGAGATACCTTGTTTATTAAAGGGTCACGATCACTGACTTCAAAATCATCTTGGGTGATGCGTTTTATACGAGTGCCGATCAGACGCTGAATTGATTCCAGCGTGCGCTCCTCCTCGCGGCTGACAAAGGAAATTGCATAGCCTTTTTTACCGGCACGGCCGGTGCGGCCTATGCGGTGTACATAGTCTTCAGCTAGGTAGGGCAAGTTATAGTTGAGCACAAAGTCCAGATCAGGGATATCTAAACCTCTGGCCGCGACTTCAGTGGCGATCAGTACTTGAATCTTGGCAGAACGGAAATCGGCCAGTGCACGTCTACGCGCATTTTGACGCTTATCCCCATGACAAACGGCGCAAGAAACTTTTTCCTCTCGCAGTGCTTTCTGCAACTTGTCGGCTTGATGAGTGGTGCTGGTGAAGACTAACACTTGATACCAATTGTGTTTGGCTAAAAGATCTTTAAATAAGTCTATTTTACGCCGCTCTTCGACGGGGTAAACCACGTGCTCAACAGTTTCAGCTGCGGTATTGACCTTGGTGGTGCGAATTTCAATATGGTTATGCAGTATTTTATGCGATAGCTCGTTGACGGCGGGCGAGAGGGTGGCTGAGAAGAGTGAGGTTTGACGCTTCTTACGAGTACGCTGCAGAATGGTTTGCACGTCACTAATAAAGCCCATATCGAGCATGCGATCAGACTCGTCTAGCACTACGTATTCAACTTCGGTCAATGTCACATTACGCTCTACGATGTGTTCTAACAAACGTCCCGGCGTAGCGATCAGTACATCGATCCCGGCTTTTAGTTTGCTTGCTTCGCCGGTCAGTTTAGTACCACCGAATACGGCACCCACTTTAAGCGGCAAAAATTCTGCGTAAGCGCCGATGGTGCGCGCCAACTGCTCAGCCAGCTCGCGTGTTGGCGTAAGAATTAAGGCTCGAGGGTTTGTTTGATTCTGCTCAGTCGCCGAGTCGGTCATGCGCTGAAGTATCGGAATCGCAAATGCCGCGGTCTTACCGGTACCGGTTTGCGCGATCGCCAGAATATCTTTACCTTGCCGAGCCGGAATAATTGCTTGTTCCTGCACCGGGGTCATCTTTTTATACCCACAGGCATCGATACCTTTTTGTAGATCTGGGGCTAAGTCGAGTGAGGCAAAGTTCATACTGATTCCTTTAATAACGCCGAACATGGTGGGCGAGCAATTTAAAGGGCGATAATAGGGTATTTTCAGCGTTAAAGCGTACTAATTAAGGCGTTTATTGCACTAAATAGCGGTAAATGGTGTGATCGGCGCTGACCTGCTTAAGGCGCCAAAGTCTCTTTACGTAGAATCTTTAGTATTTCGTTTGGAGGGTCTGTTACTCGAGTATCTCTCTTACGTACTCTGTAGCAAGGCCACAAAAACCGTGGCCATTATTTTAGATATGTAAGTTGGCGTCCCGGAGTGGATTCGAACCACCGACCTGCCGCTTAGGAGGCGGCTGCTCTATCCGGCTGAGCTACCGGGACATAGGCGGGCATTTTAGCCCCGATCAGCTTGAGATGGAACAAAAGTCTTCAACTGTTTTCGACCGAGCAGATAAAAACTAAACCTAAACTAGTTACTCTAGAGGTCTTTTACCATTTCTCGCATAATGTCGCCACGCGACACGGCACCAACTAACTTGCCAGCTTCAACGATAGGCATTACGTTGACTCTACTGGCATTCATTGTTGAGGCTAGGTCAATCAGAGCAATCTCTGGGCGACTCATAATTAATTTGGTGCTCATCACATCTTCAACCAAAGAGGGATTATGCCGATAGTAGCTGCTCTGCATTAACTGCTGTAGGCAATCAAATTCAGAAACATAGCCTATCAACTCGCCCAATTTGTTTACCACTGGGGCGCCAGGTAACTGGTGCTTAGTTAGGTGATCACTAACTTTATCTATGGTCATCAGTCGGCGTAATGCTACGTCAGGTCTGCGCATAATAGTTCGTGCAGTTTTATTTTCCATGGCTTTTATTTCTCACTTCAATCATGTTGTTCTCTAGTGTACCTTACCTATTGATTAAATTAACAAGGTCGCTAACATTGTTAGCAATTATCGTTCGAAAACGCACCAAAATAGCCCATTTGTTGATCGGTACACAAATTATAAGGGCCTGAGCAAGCACTATGCTAGGCTTCCAGATCGAAGTCATTGTTAAACACTATTAAGTCCATCCATGCAAACTCGTAACCTACTCTCGTGGCTTACCCTGGTATCTATGCTGCTTGCCATGCCAACGCTGGTATTTGCCAGCTCAAAGCAATTCCAAGACTGCGTGTTGAGCGCGTTCGACGGTGCAGATGACAGCGTAACAGTCGGCGCTTTGAGATCGAAATGTGATCTACCCGATCAGCTCGAGCATAGCTTAGTTAGCGAGCGCCTGAGGCAAGATAAAAAGAACACTTTAGAACCATTTACGATCTTATCCCACAAGCCTAATTACTTACTTTTGGCTAACTACAATAATAACGGTTATCAAGACTCTTTCGACGACGTTTTCCCAGAGCAAGATGACCGTGGTTTAGACCACACTGAAGCTCAATTTCAACTGAGCCTGAAAGTTCCCTTACAAACAAATTTGCTGAACCGAAACATCGACCTCTACGGTGCCTATACGGTTCGTTCTTTTTGGCAAGTTTATAATGCAGAAGAGTCAAGGCCATTTCGTGAAACTAACCACGAACCTGAATTTTGGCTACAAGCGTACCCAAAATGGAGCTTATTCGGGCTAAAAAACTCAATCGTTCGGCTCGGTATTGTGCATCAATCAAATGGACGATCTGACCCGATTTCACGAAGTTGGAATCGTGCATATGTTGACTTTATTTTTGAAAAGCAGAACTTCGCACTCAGCCTCAAACCTTGGATTCGAATCTCCGAGGATGTCGATGAAGACGATAATCCCGATATCAGCGATTTTCTCGGGCACTATGAGCTAAGAGCACTTTATAAAAGCCGTACCGGTCATCAATTTAGTCTGATGAGCCGAAATAACCTTGAGTCGGGTTTCGACCAGGGCGCAATCGAAGCCGGTTGGAGTTTTCCGCTTGGCAGGTGGCCATATTTGCGTGGTTATGTTCAATATTTTCGAGGCTACGGAGAGAGCCTTCTTGACTATAATCGAACAGCCGATTCGATTGGTATCGGCATTATGCTTAAGTAGCGCAAACCTTATCAGCTCAACACGTTTTTTTATGCCTAGGCTAATATTGAATGTCTAGACAGTTTTGTTATTCTGCAATCCATCATCAATATAAAAGGCCTTACGTTATGAAAGCAATTCTGCTGTTAATTTTTTTAGCATGGTTAAATTACTCGTCGTTAACGACAGCTGCCTCGGAACTCGAGAGTGAGGTAACGCAGTGGCAAGAGGAAAAAGAAATCGATGGAGAAAAAGTCATTGTTCATGTTATCAGCAAACCAGTAAGCACAACCTTTGATGCCCCGGTTGTGCCGCTTGAATTAAAAGTATGTGAAATCGAGCTATCGACTGACTACTGGCAAGAGGATGACATAATTAAGGTTGATACTGTGCTTGAAAATAGTCAATGCGGAGCTTCAAAAGGAACTTATACCGTCAGAGTAAGTACCAGAAACGCGCTTGATGAATCGAAAACAGTAAAGTACCAAGAGGCTTGGAGTCGGGATAACAGCGAGCCGCTTAGATCAATTCATACCTACAGCATGAATGGCGATCTAGAGCTGATTAGAGTGCGACTACAGGCACCGTTTAATGGTGCTTGTTTTTGTACTGATGAAACAAAAAGTGCCCCACAAGCTCAGATTAATGAGTAATTATAAAATAACCTTATCGGTTAATTATCAATTTTAAGCAGAGCCAAATTCAATGGATTATATTTTCGGTTACGGCAGCCTCATCAGCCAATATAGTCGCCGACATTACTCAGACATTCAGTCTGAGGTTATGACGGCTCAGCTTAAAGGTTGGTATCGAGCTTGGTGCGTAAGCTATCCTGACGAGCGCGCGACTTATGCCGGTGCTTTACCTAATGATACGAGCTTACTTGACGGAGTCTTGATAGCAAGTGAAATAGACGAGGGCATTACTCAACGAGAGCGCGGCTACAGATTTACAGCCATAAATGTTGAAGACATTAGGCTTGATGGTGCTGAAACAATATTCACCGAGCTTGACCGAATATGGATTTGCGAAACCCTGCGCACCGATATTGCCAGCACCGAGAACCCTCTGCCGCAATCGTACGTCGATACTTGTATTAGCGGTTGCCTTGAAGCAAAAGGAGTCGAAGGAGCGATTGAATTTATTCAGCAGACTCAGGGTTGGGACTGTGTATGGATTAATGACAGGCATCTAGAGCATACTCCTAGATACCCTCGTTATACTCCTGTATCAGGCGAGCAAGCGATTTTGATCGACGCCTTATTAGATCAGCAAGGTGTATTAAAGTTTCGAAATTCATAGGCCGCATAAGCTTAGTTTTGTTGCTTCGCGTAGCGTGAGTTTTGCCACCGGAGCGCTTTTAAATCTGGCCAAATTATCTGGGCTTTTTTGTCGCATAGGCGTCTAAAGGGGCTCTACGGCTAGTACCTAGAGTTTTTTTCGAAGATCGCGAGCAAAATCGTGACTAAAATCTCATGATAATTGGACGAAGGGCACTATAAGTCTTTGCTAGTATCTTATTTGTAGCAATATAGATTGCTTAGGGTTTGAGGCCTTAAATTATAGCAAGTCGGGTAGCCAATCGTTTAATCCGCTTTGCATTAGTAAATTGGAGCTAGCGATGAAAATTAGACTTAGAGATATAAAAGTAGTCTCATTGAATACTGGTACGATAATTTTGCTTACGCAATTTGTTCGTTTAGCCAGACTACGCGAGCGCGCAGACCTTCGAATGCAACAGACTAATACTATACACCGAGTTTTTCAGTACGCGGTTAAGTCTGAAAACCCAGACCTAATTGTATTGTTTATGCGTATTAAAAAGTCGGTGTCGGACCACATTGAAAAAGTAATTTAGCGGGAGCATCTTTCAACATTTACGACGGAGCGGCAGCGTAAGAGGGTTTAGCGGCGGTACTGCTTACTCTTGTATTTCAAAAATAGCCAAGCTCTGGCACCTGATTTAGAGCATATACGGTTGTTCAGATATCTAACATCAGACACGTTGCGGATCGCGTAGTGTCAACCTAATCTAGCGATAGCGTTGGATAAAACAGAGTAGAAAGCCCCTATCTACTAAAAACTTTCTAACTAAGTTCAGCTTTGCGTTAAGCTAATCATGATTAAAGCAAGACTATATAAGCTTAGATGAATACCAAGCTCGCTAAGAAAAACGAACCGCTGATGACCATTTCAGAAACTACTTCGCGTCCATTTATAAGTAACCAGTTTCTAATTCACCTTGATCGGATTTATCTTGAGCGCGGAGGTGACTTCTTAAAGGTGATGTCTAAAGCTGGCTTACCCTACGAACTTCTTGTTAGTGAGTATTTGATGGTACCGTTCGAGAGCCACAATCGAATGCTCGAATTGTCTGAAACGGAGCTCGGTGTTAAGCCGTTGGGTTTGGTTTTGGCAACTCGACAATCGGTTGCTCACTTGTCTCCTTTGTTTGATGCGTTGTTACGACCGTCGACGGTTGAAGGTTCGATTGTTGCGCTTGCTGAAAACCTCTATAGAGTAGCTGAAGGCTTGGATACAAGCCTTAAAGTAGATGACGAGTTAGCCTATGTTGAAATGAAAACCAACTATTCATTTCTCTCTCAAAGCTCAATTTTCCATGACCATGCTGCTGGATTACTAGCCCAATATTTACGCTGGATTATCGGCCGAGATTTCAAAATGAAATCGGTTTCTATTCCTCATTCGGAGCCGCGGAATCTGAGTAGGTTTAGATCGTTTTTTGGCTGCCCAGTCAGTTTTGGCGATAGCCACATCGCGATCTGTTTTGAAAAAAGCATATTGCAGAGACCCGTTATTGGCAAAACTGATGACCTAAACCGGGAATATAACGAAGTACTAGACTGGGATAGAAGTGCCAGCTTACTGGCTCAGGTTCGTACTATTATTCGCCGAGACTTAGCCTTGGGTTCGGCCAATATTGAGTATGCTGCCGATGCTCTAAAGCTGTCCAAACGCACCTTACAGCGGCGTCTCGCGGACAGAAAGACTAGTTTTCATAAGCAACTTGATTCTGTTAGAGCCGGCTTAGCTCGTCATTACATTTATCAAAAGGATCTAGACTTGTCGGAAATCGCATCGCGACTGGGTTATGCCGAACAAGCATGTTTTACTCATGCTTTTGTACGTTGGTATGCCAAGCCACCAAGCGTCTGGCGCGCGTTGCTGAGTTAAATAGTCAAGTTGTCAGGCATACTCCTTGTCGCCATATCCAGCAAAACTATTGGCGCGAATTATCAAATGAATTTAAGCGCTATTGACTATCCTGTTGTCATTCGGTGGCACAGCGTGGAGAACAGTTTATAAAAATCTGGTGCGCATCATCGATTCCACGAAACCAAAAAAAGTGAGGATGAGATGACAAACGTTTCGAATATAAAGCCAGGTCTACTGCTTAAAAGTTTAGTCGCTTTAGGTGTATTTGCCGCTACTTCTGTTGCGTCTGCGCAGATTGAAGAAATTGTGGTAACCGCAACCAAGCGTGCTGAAAGTCTTCAGGACGTGCCAATATCGATGGTCGCGCTGTCAGGTGAGGCTATTAAGAACCTAGGGATTACCCGCGGTGAAGAATTTGCTGCCGATATTCCGGCCGTAACAATTGCCCAAAATCCAATTAGTAACTTCGTATTTATTCGCGGTATTGGTACTGCAGGCAGTAATGCAGGTATTGAACAATCCGTGTCAATATTTCACGACGGCATATACATGGGCCGTCACCAACTTTCACGCTCACCCTTTATGGACTTAGAGCGAGTTGAAGTATTACGTGGTCCGCAAGGCATTCTGTTTGGTAAAAATACGATTGGCGGTGCGATCCACGTGATCGCAGCGAAGCCCACCGAACAACTCGAAGGTTCGGTCAGCGCGTTACTCGGAAGTGACGGCGAGCAAGAGCTCACGGGTGTTATCTCCGGGGCGCTTAGCGACACTGTCCGCGGGCGACTTGCGGTAAGAACCTATGAATACGATGGTTTTCTAAACAACGTAATTACCCAACAAGATGGCCCGCAGCGCGAAGATCAAACGTTTCGCGCACAACTAGAGTGGGATGCATCCGACTCACTGAAAATCTCAGCTAAATTAGAATCGAGCACCTACGAGCAAACACAACAGTCAACCCAATTAGGCGTTAGCAACCCATTTACACCGGGTGCAGCAGCGACTAGTGGGCTTAATCAAGCCTTGGTCGCGGCGGCAACTGGTGGTGATGGGGTAGAGAGATTAGACGGCGAGCGTGCAGTCGACAATGATGGTGGTGCGTTACTCGGCAGAGTTGTTCCTAGCTTCGCGGGTATCGGTGGCTTTCCATCAAAACCAGAGTTAAGCAATAATAATACCGATGTTGGTTCAATTACAGCCGAGTGGGATGTTGCCGGCCATACGATTACTTCTGTTACCGGTTTTGCACAATATGATTTTCGTGACATTTGCGATTGCGACTTTGCCGCGCTGCCACTGATCGAAGTAGATGCTACCGAAGATTACGAGCAATTTAGCCAAGAATTTAGAATTACCTCGCCAGCAGGCGAAACTCTTGAATATATTGGCGGCGTGTATTACCAGGATGCTGACCTAGATTATCGTTCAGTTGAAGGTTTTGGCACAACGTTGCTCACTCCTCCCGGGCTGCCGGCTGTCTTATTTCCGAATATGACGCGTGACTATAGTTTTACCCAAGCGCAGGAAACTAAAGCCGTCTTTGGACAGCTTAAATGGAATTTCGCCGATACAACGAGAGCAACCGTTGGTCTGAGATATTCAGACGAAAGTAAGAACGCTAATCATCGTCTCGATACCTTTTTTACCGCAGGACAAGATTACAGCTCGCTAGCGGGTCTTCCAGCAGGTAGCTTGGCCTTCGGTGATACCCCGGCAGAATTCGATCGCTTCTTGGCAACACCAGCCCTAGCTCAAGCAGCTGGCATTGCGCAAGTTGCTATCTTACAAAATGCTCTGGGTACTTTTGAACATGATATTACTCGTCAACGTGATGAAAGCTTTGTTACCTGGTCATTAGGCCTTCAGCACGACTTTAGCGACAGCACCATGGGTTTTGCCACGGTTTCGACTGGCGTAAAAGGCGGTGGTTTCGATGCTCGTTTCTTACGAAGAAATGACGATCCTTTCTTCGAATTTGAAGAAGAAGAAGTGCTTAATTACGAAGCCGGTTTTAAGAGTTCCTTACTTGAAGGCAATCTGCAACTGAATGCAACGGCGTTCTTATCGACGGTTGATAATTATCAAGTAAGTATTTTCGACGGCGCGACGGCGTTCTTTGTGCAAAATGCGGCCGAAGTTGAAACTAAAGGTGTAGAGCTTGACCTTAAATGGTTAGCGGCAGACAACTTTTTAGTCAGTTTCTCCGGGGTCTATCTAAATGCTGAATATGCTAGTTTCCCTAACGCACCATGTTTCTCTGG
>JBLHXJ010000118.1:0-8702 GCA_047629535.1 Arenicella sp.
TAGCCAGTCAGACTGAAACAGAGCAACAAAAAGGCTACCTCGAAGCGGTACTGACAAATCTGTCATCGGGTGTTTTCTCTTTTGACGATGAAGCTCGCTTACAAATTTGCAATAGCGCCGCAACCGAGATCTTGGGCCTAGAACAGGAATCACTATTACAGAAGACCTCCGACCAATTGTGTCATCAAGACCATCATGCGAAGCAGTTTTTCGAGCTAATCGATGCTGGCATTAAGTCAAAAAACAACTGGCAAGATGAGCTTACATTGCTCGGCACACATGGTCGACAAATGCTGATTATACGGGGCAGTGTGCTACGCCTCAATGCCGATGTATTCGAGGTTAGCGCTGAAGCGGTTAAGCCGATTGAGAACTATGTAGTGGTGTTTGATGACGTCACTAATCTAATTCAAGCTCAGCGAGACGCTGCTTGGGGCGAAGTGGCGCGACGGCTTGCGCATGAAATTAAGAATCCGCTAACACCAATTCAGTTATCCGCAGAACGAATAAAGCTAAAACTGTATGACCATGTCGACGGCGACCTA
Organism: Arenicella sp.; assembly: GCA_047629535.1. Classification (GTDB taxonomy): domain Bacteria; phylum Pseudomonadota; class Gammaproteobacteria; order Arenicellales; family Arenicellaceae; genus Arenicella. Next base: position 546 of record JBLHXJ010000118.1, read on the forward strand.
CAAGAAACACTAGACCGCAGCACTCGCACCATTGTCCAGCAAGTAGAGTCGATGAAGGAGATGGTCAACGCCTTTTCAAGCTATGCACAACCGGTAAGAGCAAAGTTGGCACCACTCAATGTTAATCAATTAGTCAGGGATGTGGTCGAGCTGCACATGTCTCACCTGAATAAAATCAAACTAAAGCTTGAACTTGATGATAGCTTGCCAAACATCAAGGCTAACGCTTCTGCGCTACGTCAAGTACTCAACAACTTAGTTATTAATGCCAGCCACGCTCTGGAAGAGACCGACCAGCCGATAATTACTGTTAGCACACAGCTGGCGGCAAAGGTTACTGGTGAGTACATTGATTTACTGGTCGAAGACAATGGCTCAGGAATTCCTGAAGATATTCGAGAATCGTTATTCGACCCGTATGTTAGCTCTAAAGCCAAAGGGTCGGGCTTAGGCTTGGCGATTGTGAAGCGTATAGTCGAGGAACATAGCGGTTCCGTTTGGGCTCGCAAGGGTCGCTATGGCGGCACAGCTATGCACCTTAGGCTGCCAATAAACGCAATGAAAACCTACCGTGGCAATCGCCGCCAAAATAGTTTACATTCGAGCGACTCTAACGATATCGAACAAGTCTAAAATGGCGATTGAGACAACTAAGGTAGCTAATTAGCTTGTTTAACAAAGCCTGCGAATCGATAAATGTCTAAATTCAACCAAGCAAGCTTCCTAACACTTCAGTGAATAGTTCGATGAATAGTTCGATCAGTACAGACCGGCAGCATATTTTAGTCGTCGATGACGAACCCGATATTCGTAGTATCTTGCAAGATATACTGCAAGACGAAGGCTATAGCGTTAGCGTCGCTGAAAATGCGGACCAAGCCCGAATACGTTTCAGGGAAGACCAACCGAACTTAGTGCTATTGGATATTTGGATGCCCAAAGAAGATGGCATTTCAGTACTCAAAGGTTGGGTAGAAACTCAAGTCTTGGGCGATACACCGGTGGTAATGATTTCCGGTCATGGCACTGTTGAAAATGCGGTCGAAGCGGTAAAGCTAGGTGCCTACGATTTTCTTGAAAAGCCGCTATCTACTGGTAAGCTTTTACTCAGCGTAGAGCGTGGTTTAGAAAATGCCTCGTTGCGACAAGAGAATAAACAACTCAAATCGCGCTTAAAGTATAATTCACCGATGATTTCTAACAGTGACTCAAGTCGTGAGTTGCTACGCCACATTCAATTGCTAGGGCCCACAGATAGCTGGGTCTTCATTACCGGCGAATCAGGCACTGGCAAGCATCTAGTGGCTCAAAAAGTACACGAAAATAGCCCACGGGCAAATGCATCATTTGTAGAACTCAACTTAGCCGCGATGCCTAGTGACGGTGTTGCTCAAGCGCTATTTGGCAGTGAAGCCGACGGTAAAGTGGTCCTTGGGCGATTTGAACAAGCAAAAGGCGGCACGCTCTTTATTAACGAGGTGCTTGGTCTTAACTTAGAAACCCAGAATATGCTTTTGAGTGCCCTACAAGAGCGTCAATTCTTACGTCTCGGCGGCAACGAATATATAGAACTAGACGTTCGAGTAATCGTAACCACCAGTGGTAACCCGCAAAAAGCGGTTAACGAAGGCAACTTCAGCGAAGACCTTTACTACCGATTAAACGTGATACCGATCCAGGTACCGGCACTTCGTCAGCGCAGAAAAGATTTACCCGAACTAATAGAGTTATTTATCGAAGATGTCGCCAGTAAAAACCAGTTAAAAGTTCCAGCTATGACGACTGCGGCGGCGGCCGCACTAATTGAATATAAGTGGCCTGGCAATGTGCGCCAACTGCAGAATATAATTCAGCGACTATTGGTACTAAACAACGGTGATGAAATCAGCTTAGATAGTGTTAAATCAGCGCTCGGTGGAGATGTCGATATGCGCCAAAAGTCGGCACAATTACCGGACTATTTTGAAGGCGACATGCGCAAAGCCAAAGAAGAGTTCGAGCGAGCCTACCTGACCCATCACCTGGCAACTGTCGAGGGTAATGTTAGCCAGCTTGCGAAAAAAGTTGGGCTCGAACGGACCCACCTATACCGAAAGCTCAAGAGTCTCGACATCAACGCTCGTGACGCAAAATAATTTCTTAGTCAGTGTTAAAATAGACGCATCATGAAAATTCTTATACTAGGAGCCAGTCAAGTCGGCGTATCCATCGCCGAGGTACTGGTTGGTGAAGAGAATGACGTAACCGTAGTCGATGTAGATAGCGATATGCTGATGCGGCTACAAAATCGCTTAGACATTCGCACCGTCACCGGCAGTGCCGCTCACCCTTCGGTATTAAGGTCCGCTGGCGCAGAAGACGCCTCTCTCATTTTGGCGGTCACCAATAACGACGAAGTCAACTTAGTTGCCTGTCAAATCGCTGAAGCATTTTTCTCGACACCGACTAAAATCGCTCGCCTGCGCTCACAAGAATATTTAAATAACCCGAATTTATTCACCAATGAATCGGGTTTTCATGTCGATGTCGTTATATCGCCTGAAAAAATTGTTCGCGACCACATTACACGCTTAATCGAATTTCCCGGCGCGTTGCAGGTTCTTGATTTTGCCGACGGCTTAGTTCAACTCGTCGGCGTTAAAGCGGTTGCTGGCGGAGCTTTAATCGGCTGTCCGCTAGAAGAGCTTAAAGAACATATGCCTGGAGTCGAAACGCGTGTTGCGGCTATTTACCGTGAGGGTGAGGTTATTACGCCGAAGTCAGAGACCATCATTAAAGAAGAGGATGAGGTGTTTTTTGTCGCCGCCCGTGAGCACATCGGCAAAGTCATGCGCGAAATGCGTGGTGTAAGTGATAAAACCAAACGCATTTTTATCGCCGGCGGTGGCAATATTGGCTTAAATTTGGCGTACGAACTAGAGCGTAAAGGTTATAGCGTCAAATTGATTGAGTTCAAAGCGTCGCGAGCAGCGAAGATTGCCGAATCAATTGGCAACACCATTGTACTAAACGGCGATGCTGCTGATGCTAGCCTGTTGTTGCAAGAAAACATTGAAGCCGCTGACGTGTTTTGTGCGGTTACTGAAAAAGACGAGATTAATATTTTGTCGGCTAATTTAGCCAAAAAATTAGGCGCTAAACGGGTGATGGCATTGGTCAATAAACCAGCCTATGTAGAGCATTTAGAGCACCGTGATATAGATGTTATAATCTCTCCTCGAGTTGCCACTATTGGTAGCGTGCTGGCGCATATTCGTCGTGGCGATGTGGTCGCAGTGCACTCGCTTAGGCGCGGCCGTGCCGAAGCTATTGAAGCGATCGCGCATGGCGACGCCAACTCGTCTAAAGTAATTGGTAAAGGGGTTCGAGAAATACCGTTTCCAGAAGGCACCGGTGTTGGCGCAATTGTACGAGACAAGCAGGTTATCATTCCCGACAAAAGTACTATTATTGAACCCCAAGATCACGTCATTATCTTCATGGACAACAAGTCGTGTATCGCCGATGTCGAGGCGTTGTTCCAAGTCGCCGTAACATTTATCTAGCACTGAGAAAACGATCATAGCGACCGAAAAATGCAGTATCAAACCGTTCTAAAAATTCTAGGCGTGCTGCTGATTATCTTCAGCGTTACGCACCTAACGCCGTTATTGGTGTCGTTGATTTACAGCGACGGCAATAGCTTTCCGTTCATGCTGTCATTCTCGGTAACATTGCTCACCGGCCTGACTATGTGGGCGCCTGTGCGGCGCAGCAAACGTGACTTGCGATACCGCGATGGATTCTTAGTCGTGGTCCTCTTTTGGATCGTCCTAGCGACCTTTGGCGCGCTACCTTTTATATTTTCAAGTCATCATTCTTTAAGCGTGACTGATGCATTTTTTGAATCGATGTCGGGGCTTACCACCACTGGCGGCACTATTCTCACCAACCTTGACACGCTGCCTCATTCAACGCTTTACTATCGCCAACAATTGCAATGGCTCGGAGGCATGGGCATCGTCGTGTTAGCGGTTGCGATCATGCCGATGCTCGGCATTGGCGGCATGCAGTTGTATCAGGCGGAAACGCCTGGCCCAATGAAGGATAGCAAGCTAACCCCAAGAATAACCGAGAGCGCAAAAGCCCTTTGGTACATCTATTTAGGCATAACTGTGATGTGCATGTTGGCGTATTGGGTGGCAGGCATGGGTCTATTTGACGCCATTTGCCATGCCTTCTCGACCGTCGCTATTGGCGGCTTTTCAACCCACGATGCGAGCCTTGGTTTCTTTGACAGCGCGGCCATAGAGGCGGTCGCTATGATCTTCATGTTGATCGCTTCAGCTAACTTTTCACTGCACTTCATTGCTTGGCGCAATAAATCGATATTGCCCTACCTTAGAGACGGCGAATACCGTTTCTTTTTATCAATTCTTGCACTTACCTCTATCGTCGTAATAGCCGCACTTATTTCTCAAAACCTGTACAGCAGCAGCATTGTAGCGGCTCGCCAAGGCTTGTTCCGATAGTCACAACCACTGGTTTTACCTCTAGTGGCTTTGCCTGGTGGCCGGGCGCGTTACCAGTGTTGTTAATCCTATTAAGCTTCATGGGCGGCTGCGCCGGCTCGACCGCTGGCGGCATGAAAGTTATGCGCATTCAGTTAATGTACAAACAGGGTCGCAACGAAATTGTACGGCTAGTACATCCAAACGCCGTGCTGTCGATAAGATCCGGCGAGCAGGTCATTAGCGACAAGATAATTAGTGCTGTCACGGCTTTCTTCTCGATGTATATTCTTTCTTTTGCTCTTACCGGTTTCGCCCTTAGTGCCGCAGGCTTGGACTGGATAACCGCTTTTTCGGCTGCGGCGGCATGCCTAAATAATCTCGGGCCAGGCTTAGCTGAAGTAGCGGATAACTACGCCAACATCAATGACACTGCCAAATGGATTTTATCGTTTGCTATGTTGCTGGGCAGGCTTGAGCTCTTTACTCTACTGGTGCTATTCACCAGCACATTTTGGCGTGACTAAATAACATCAAAACACAGCTGTCTTGACAAAAAAAGGCCGCTCGCGCGGCCTTTTTTATTTAAACCTCAGCTTACTTATAAACTGATGCTTTACGGAAATGCTTCACTAACAAGTAATACATAACCGCACGATATTTATTGCGATTTGATTTGCCATAGATTTTGACGGCTTCTTGAATGCCCTCATCTAACTTGGGAGAATCTTTCAAACCAAGCTTCTTGATTAAGAAATTTTTCTTAACTCGATCTAGTTCCTTTGGATCACCAGCGGAAACAGTACACGCATCAGCGTTATAGATTGACGGGCCGCAACCAATGGTCACTGCTGTCAATAATTTCATATCAGGCTTCATCTCACACTTTTTTTCTATATCGCCGGCATATTTGGCAATCAAATCATCGCGCTTACTCATTGCTCATCTCCCAAAAATTAGTAGTTATGGTTAGTAACAGATTGTCCAACTCAACTTAGGAAACAACCTCTTAAATCCCCACGTTGAAGTCGTAAAGCACTGCACGTTAGGTACAGTAGCATTTGACACTACCGTAAGCGCTCAGTAATGAAAAGATTAATGAAAGTCTATTTATAAAATTTAACATCGTTATCGCTGTCGCTGTCATCGAGAGGACGAGTCTTAAATCGTTTGTGTACCCAAAAATATTGCTCAGGATTAGGCCTAATTAAATTTGCCACTTCTTGGTTCATTCGAGTGGTATCTTTTAGTTCGTCACCGCTCGGAAAATTTTCAAGCGGTGGACTTAAAAAAACCTCATAGCCCTGCCCCCAAGGCTTAATTCTAGTGCGGCACGGTATCACCAACGCATCAGTCATTTCGGCGAACTTACCCAACATCGAATAGGTTGCTGCCAGCTCATGAAAGAACGGCACGAAAAGTCCTTTGCGCCCCGCATCTTGATCTGGTAAATAATAAAAAGGATGCCCCTTCCGAATCGCTCGAATCAAGTTGCGCATTGGTGCTTTGCGCTCCACCAACTCACCGCCATAACGCAATCGTCCGCGCTTGACGACTTCGTCAACCAAACTATTTTTTGCATATTGATACATGGTAAGCATTGGACGTTCTTGTGCAAGCGTATAACCAGCAACATCAAGTGCAGCAAAATGCGGCGCTAAGATTATGATATTACGACCCGATGCTAAAGCGTGGTCGTAATCTTCTCGACCGTGAACTGTCACCAGTCGGTTGAACCTCTTTTTCGACATCCACCAATTCATTGGAACTGTGAACAACGATTGACCTGCCATCTGATAATGTTGGCGATTAATCTTACGCCACTCATAAGCCGGCAATTGAGGGAAACAAACAGAGATATTTCGCAATGCAATTTGCCGCCTAGATGCGCCGAGCAGATAAAACAATAGGCCCACAGCTTGACCCAAAGTAGCAATAACCGGTAACGGCAAAAAGCTAACAATACGGAAAAAACCCAAACCTAGCCAAGTAGGCCAGTATTTAGGGCTCAGAAAAGATGAGAGTGGAGTGCTTTGCAAAGAAACTTAACGCGATCAATGTTGGTCTATAACTTGTTAGAATAACATAATCTCGGTAAGTTCTCGCCGGCACCTCAGGTCTATAAGTTAACCGCGTAACAATGACAAGCTCAACTACTAGCATGGCGATCACGCTCAATTTGCTAAACTTGGAAACTAAATGACTATCAATAGAAGAACATTGCTCTCGATTTCAGCCGCCAGCCTAGTTGGTGGCATTGCCAGCATTAGCTGGCTGCAAGCCCAAGAGAGCGACAATAAAACAACAACTGATATAGCAACTAGGACTCCCAAAGACATGACAGACTCCCTAAATCTAGAGCCCAATCCGGACACCGTCGAATCACTCGAATTGAGTAAATCAGAGTGGCAGGCGCGTCTCAGCGACGACGCTTTTTACGTGTTACGCAAAGAAGGTACCGAGCGAGCGTTTACCAGTGATTTAAACGACGAAAAACGCGATGGTGAATACGCTTGTGCTGGCTGTGGGCTGGTATTGTTCACTTCAGAGCAAAAATTCGACAGTGGCACTGGCTGGCCTAGCTTTTTTGATAAAGTTACCGATAGAGTCGACACCAAGCGTGACTTCAAACTTATTTTACCGCGTACCGAATACCATTGCGCTCGCTGCGGTGGGCACCAGGGGCATCTGTTTAATGATGGCCCTGCGCCGACTAATTTACGCTATTGCAATAACGGTGTAGCGTTGACCTTTATCCCAGCTTAGCCACTCGAATTAGTTGCTAAGATAGCTTAGCAAAGACCCTCAGCTTGCAGATAGGTTCGCAAGCTGTTGATCCCTTTTGCGGCGTCGAGCAAGTCTTGCCATTCATCAACATCGTTAAGTGATGCTAACTGTATCAAGTTGAGACCTATCAAATTAGCACTCGCTAGCGTCTCATTCAAGACTCTATCTTGGCCCCAAGGCTTATCGACAAATAACTCGTCGGCCACCCCACACAAGCCGAGTAGATAATAGCCGCCGTCGTCCGACGGCCCTATAACTGATTCGCCTGAACGCAATAATTGATGCGCATGCGTCAGGGTAGATGCGAGCGTATGCGGAGCGTCACAGCCCATTACCGCCGCAGGGTAGCCAAAGCGTGATAAGCCATGACGCATCTTTTCTCCTAAACTCCCCTCGCATTGCTGAGTAATTTTAATCGGGTAACGTTGCTGCATGTCGGTAAAAAAACTGTGCTCTAAATCTAGCCAAGCGGACAAATAAATCTGTCCAGGCCAAGACTCGCATGCACGCTGTATTGACGCCTCCATCAAACGCTTTGCAATCTCGGCGGCTTGCTCAGCCGAACAATCAGACATTAAACGGGTTTTTACTCTACCGGCAATTGGCGCCTTAGCAAACAACAGTAGCGGTATGTTATCGGGCATCATCGTAACCTTGCTTAAGCCATGACGGTGAAGCACCGAAAAAATAGGCCAAGCGATACCACCACATTTTAACAATGGTAGACGCGACGCCGTGTTGTTCCCAACGTCGCGCACTGGTAGTGACCTTTGCCCTTGAACTAAAAGGGCTATGCAGGTGGCGCAGGCGCTTGCACAAAGCGACGTCCTCCATTATGGGGAAATCAGGAAAACCAGCTATCGATAAAAATGCCTCTCGG
>JBLHXJ010000119.1:0-8598 GCA_047629535.1 Arenicella sp.
GGGTTGCCACTAACTGACAGGGTTCTCACTCACATAGCTACTCGCCAGTGGTATGCTAAAATTCTACTGTACCTTTAAAGCTTCAATAGAAAATACTGAACCCAATGTCCACCAAATCGAAATCTAGCAAGCCGCCAGCTGAAGAATTGCAGCCCGATAAAGAAAATATGGTGCGTTCGCGATCCGAAATCGAAAGTGCGTTATCAGGCAAAACTGCCCGTAGCAAGAAAAAGGCGCGACCGGCGTCAAGTAAGGCCTTTGATTTAAATGCCCCACCACGTCGCCAACAAGTCATTGGCGGTGATTTAACCGGCGTCGCTAACCGATCAAAAACTGGCATCTTCAGTCGCTACAGTAACGTCAGTATTACCAATTGGATGGCGGCCATCATTGTGATTATGATTATTGCCGCATTTTTCTGGCCGCAAGAAAATAATTCTACCCAAGAGGTTCTTGGGCCCGGTGTAACCTTAGCGCCTCAGTTGGGCGAGACCGATTTATCTGAAGCCGAACAAAACGATTTTCTCGATAACGAGGCGGGCCAAAGTGCATTGTCGTTTAGCCGTAACGACGATATCGATCGCGCCACTAAATTCCGCCAAAAAGATGCCCAAGATTTGGAAATTCGCTCGCTTCTCGATAAAGCCCAAGCCGACGTCAAAGGCGGTAGATACACACAACCGGCCGAAAGTAACGCCACAGAAAATTACCAAAAGGTACTCGCGATTAGTGCACGAAACGTCGAGGCAAAACAAGGCCTCGACTTTATCGCAAGGCGCTTTTTAAGCTCCGGCTACCGTGCACTCGAGCAGAACAATAGGCCTCTGGCCGATAACGCTCTAAATAAACTAACTATTGTCGAAGCAGGTTCGGATGAATTTCTTGAATTAGAAGCGGCGATCGATATCTGGGACATCCAACGTAAAATCGAAGTTCTGCTGAGCAATGCAAAATCAGCTTATGGTAAACGGGCGCTGATCTTACCAGTGCGAGAGAATGCCCTTTATTTTTACCAGCAGACGCTGCTACTAGATCCGGTAAACAAACCGGCTTTAGCGGGTATTCAGAAGATTGCCGACTCATACATTCAACTAGCCAACGATGCGGTTCTCAACGGCCAGTACGTCGCCGCATCGGCGCACTTAGCAACGGTCAGTATAATTGACCCGAGTCACACCTCGATACCGCTCGTTGAAGCAATGATTGCTCGCGCTAAACCTTTAGCAGAGAGAGCCTTAGCCGCGCAACAGCAGCAACTTGAAGAGCAAGAAAAACAGATCTCTGAGAGCCAAACGGATAATGCTGACACCGCCATAAGAACACCACGAGAGCTACCAGCGAGTGAGGGTACACGAACTCCTAGGCGCCAAACCTCGGAGCAACAAGCGTTTGATAAACAGTATTTAAAACTGGGGTTAGAAGCCTACTATAAAGGCGACTACAACACGGCGGCAGCGCTACTTCAACCGTTAGCCGATAAAGGTATTGCTCGCGCCCAGTTCCGACTGGCTTATATGCACTTTCTTGGTCGTGGCTTTAAACCTGATCGCGCTATCGCAGATAGAATTATTCGTGCCGCTCTACCGGCCATACAGAGGTTTGCGGACGATGGCCGGGCATGGGCCCAGTCGGACTTAGGAAACCTATATGAAGACGGCCTCGTATTACCCAAAAACTACACCGACGCGGTCTATTGGTATCGTTCGTCGGCTACGCAAGGCTACCCTAGCGCACAAACAAACTTAGGTACTATGTATGCCAATGGTCAAGGCGTAACATCCAGTCGCCGCGCGGCGATTGAGTGGTTTCAACGAGCGGCAAAACAAGGACATATTGTCGCCCAGCGCAATTTGCAAGCCATGGGTGCGGACTAAGGATGATCATGCTGGCTATCTTGATCTAACCGCCAATTAAGCAGCCTAGCAAAAGATTTCCAGCACACATCAAGCAAAAAATTAAGCAATTGTCTTAGAGGTATACAGCTTTTCATCAAACTCTGGAGCTGGGTAATCAGGCTTCATTGCCTTGAGCGTATCCCGAATAGTAGAGGCAATCATCACGTCTCGAAAATATCTATTTTCAGCCGGCACAATGTACCAAGGGGATGCCTCGCTGCTGCAGGTCTCAATAGCAACTTCAAAGGCCTCCATATAGTCTTGCCAGAGCTTACGCTCTTCTAGGTCCCCTGGATTAAACTTCCAGTGCTTACCGGGGTTGTCAAGTCGTCTCTTAAATCGACTTAACTGATAATCTTGCGAGATATTAAGCATAAATTTAATAACCTTGGTACCTCGATCGGCAAGCAGGCGCTCAAAATTATTGATGTGCTGATACCGATGCTCGATTTTCTCATCACTCGCCCAACCATGAACTTTGACGACCAATACGTCTTCATAATGCGAACGGTTAAAGATAGCGATTTCACCAGTTGCTGGCGCAACAGCATGAACACGCCAGAGAAAATCATGCGACAACTCAAGCTTCGAGGGCTTTTTGAAGCTGTGTATTTTGCAACCCTGGGCATTCAGGTTTCGGGTGAGCTTGGCAATCGTGCTGTCTTTACCTGCCGCATCCATTGCTTGTAAAACGATCAGCAACGACTGCTTATTCTCGGCATAGAGCTTTTCTTGTAATAGAGCTACCTCATCCCATAACTTTTGCCTCAGCTTTTTTAACTCTGAGTCTGACTCCCCGGCATCAAATTCAGTTTTAAATTCGCCAAGTTTCAGCTTTCCGCCAGTAATCTTAAATTGCCCAAAATCCATTCATTTCCCCTCATAATTAATAGCTAATATCTCAGCATAACGACAGCACACTAGAAAGCGATCGATATTTTCAATATTGTATGTAAAGCCCCTTTAGCAATAACTCAGTATTACATTCAGTTTTAACATCAATCTTAAAGATATTAGAGGTTTTCCTTTTGCACTGCAGGTCGGCTCAAATCCGACTTCTTAAAAATAAACTGTTGAAGTTAAACCATTACCCTGCAAAGGCGTTAATTTAACTAATGCAAGCAGCACATGGTATTGCTAAACTCAGCTCTTTGCAAAACCACACTGGCTAATATTTCAATGTCTAGCTCCAAGGTCATCTCAATTAATAACTTGTCCTGCACGCGCGGCGACAACCAGCTTTTCGATGCCGTCAGCTTTACACTCAATGCAGGCCAATGCTTGCACGTTACTGGTCCCAATGGCTGCGGAAAGACCAGCCTATTGAGACTTATCGCAGGCATAAATCTCGCCGAAGACGGCGACATCAGCTGGAACAATAGCGACACGACTAATAACCCCGAATTTTATACTGACTGTGCCTATATCGCGCACAAAGAAGGGTTGAAAAATGAACTTACAGCGATCGAAAATCTTCGCTACTACCAACATCTAGATGGCGGTCAAGATGAAATAGCGCTGGATGATATCCTTGAACAAATGAGCCTCTTGAAATGTGCCGACTTGCTGGCCCAACAACTGTCCTTCGGCCAACGCCGCCGTCTTTCTTTTGCGCGCCTATTGATTGCCGACTTCGCGCTTTGGATATTGGATGAGCCGTTCACCGGTATAGATCAATCCGGTAGAGAATTAATTGAATCACTTTGCGTTAAGCATCTGCAACAAGGCGGCTTGATTATCATGACCCATCATCGAAGTTTGATCGATAGCCCGCTCAATCAATACCGCAGTGAATTGAAGTTGGGGCGCGCATGAGCAATCGCCAGGTCAATACACTGCAATTATATTTTCAGCGTGAATGGCAGCTGATGTTTCGCAACACCAGCTCACTGATTCAACCACTAGTATTTTTCATCATCATTGCCCTGCTCTTTCCGTTTAGCTTGCCAGCAGAGGTTCAGCTATTGCAGCGCATTGGCGGTGGAGTGATTTGGGTTTCTGCGGTTTTGGCTACTATGCTCAGCTTGGAAAGCATGTTCCATTCAGACTACCAAGACGGCACACTCGAACAAATGTTAATTCACCCTCGTTCATTGCCGCTGGCAATGCTGGGTAAGGCGCTGGCACATTGGACCGCTACTGGCTTAATACTGACATTGTTTTCGCCGCTATTATGTGTGACTTTTAATATACCCAGTGAGCAAATTTGGGTATTATTTGCGGGCTTGTTATTGGGGACTCCAAGCTTGAGTTTAATTGGCGCTATCGGCGCTGCTCTTACGGTAACTCTTCGTCGTGGGGGCGTGTTAATCGCGATAGTGATCTTACCCTTGTATATCCCGATCTTAATCTTTGGCGCAGGCATGCTTTCACAAGCGGCTCAGGGCCTAGAAGTCGCTAGTCAACTATATGCATTGGCGGCAATTTTAGCGTTATCGATTACGCTCGCTCCATTTGCCATCGCTGGCGCTTTACGCGTTACCATTAACTAAACTTATATCTAACTGACATTCGACTGACACTGTGAACCCTATCACCGCTATTTGGAACTTTCTTTCCAACACTTACCACAGACTTGGATCGCCACGAGAATTCTATACAATCAGTCGCTATACCACTCCGGTATTCGGGTTTTTGTTTTTGCTGTTAAGCCTCTTCGGCACCTATTTTGGTCTATTTGTAGCGCCTGCCGACTATCAACAAGGCGACGCTTTTCGAATACTCTTTGTACATGTACCAGTAGCTTGGATGTCACTCTTCGTCTATGTGGTGATGGCAACAGCCGGTGCAATCGGCCTTATCTGGCGAATGAAAATGGCGTTCGTAGTGACTATTTGCTCAGCGCCAATTGGTGCCGCTTTTACCGCGCTGGCATTGCTTACTGGCTCGATATGGGGCAAACCTATATGGGGTACCTACTGGGTGTGGGACGCGCGTCTTACCTCAGAATTGATACTACTATTTCTTTACTTTGGCATCATGGCGGTTTACTACGCCTTTGAAGAACGTAAAACAGCGGAAAAAGCTACCGCACTGCTAGCGGTAGTAGGCGTTGTTATTGTACCAATCATTCATTATTCAGTTGAATGGTGGAGCAGTCTACATCAAGGCGTTACCGTCTTTGCTAAAGGTGGCCCGAAGATGCCGCCTGAAATGCTACTCCCATTGGCTTTCATGGCCGTCGGCTTTATGTTTTTCTACGGCTATGCACTATTTTTGAGTATGCAAAATAGGGTATTGGAGAACGAACGCAAAAGCCGCTGGGTTCGAGAAATCGTTATCAGCGAGGAGAAATCATAATGGATTGGTCAGAGTTTTTTTACATGGGAGGCTATGCTTTCGAAGTTTGGACTTCTTGGGGTTTGACGCTGCTGGTACTCTTCGCATTTGTGATTATCCCTAAACGTCGTAATGCTAAAATAAGATCCGAGATTAAACGTCAAGTTAGTCGCGAACAACGAGATGCCAATGGCTAGCATTTTTAGCCCTAGTCGTTTTAAAATTAGCCCGATATATATCAAAAAGTAATCTCGATAAATTTACCTTAAGAGCACCATTAGACCCCAAAATATAAGAGCATTATGAGCCCAAGTCAGAAAAAACGTCTTGCCGTCGTCGGTTCAGTCATCGTCGGTGTCGGAGTCGCCACCTTCCTTGCCATTATGTCGATGCAGAGTAGTTTCGAATACTTTAAAACACCGACTGAAATTAAAAATGAAGGCTTCGACTCGAAACAAACATATAGACTCGCGGGCATTGTTCGTAAGGGCACGCTAATACGCTTAGAAGACGGAATCACTCAACGCTTCGACATTACCGACTGCGTAAATGACATTACTATTCAGTACACTGGCATTTTGCCTGACCTTTTCAGAGAGGGCCAAGCAATAGTTACGATAGGAAAATTTGAAGATCAACCGATGTTAATTGCATCTCAAGTACTGGCAAAACACGATGAAAATTACGTTCCCAATGAAGCCGCAGATGCAATCATGCTGCAACAAGCCAATAAGTGTGAAGACACTGATGGCTCTATTAAGTACTAAAGGAGTACTAAACTAATGCTAGGAGAACTCGGGAGTTTTTGCCTAATACTGGCTCTTTGTGTGGCTATTGTACAAAGCGTTCTACCACTCGCTGGTACCTATTGGAATCGACAAAGCTGGATGGTGTTCAGTCGCTCGGCGGCCTATACCCAATGGTTATTGGTGCTGGCGTCCTACTGCATTTTCACGTACGCCTTTTACCTTAACGACTTTTCAATAGAATATGTTGCGCGTACTTCTAACCTCGCCCAGCCATTAATGTATCGCTTGTCTGGCGTGTGGGGCGGACATGAAGGCTCGCTTTTGCTGTGGATATTAATGCTCAGCAGTTGGACCGCACTCGTTGCTCGCTTTAGCCGAGGCATTCCGCGCGATATGGTGGCGAGAGTGTTAGCGGTACTCGCGATGATTAGCATTGGTTTTATGTCGTTCACTCTTTTCACCTCAAATCCGTTTGCAAGACTGCTTGAAGTGCCGTTGGATGGACAAGAATTAAACCCCCTACTGCAAGATTTTGGCTTTTTAATTCACCCGCCCATGTTGTACATGGGCTATGTTGGATTCAGTGTGGTTTTCGCTTTTGCGATAGCGGCAATGCTAAGCGGCAAACTAGACACCGCGTGGGCACGTTGGTCACGTCCATGGACCGTTGTGGCGTGGCTGTTTCTTACCGTTGGTATCGTACTCGGTAGTTGGTGGGCTTACTACGAACTCGGCTGGGGCGGCTGGTGGTTTTGGGATCCGGTAGAAAATGCTTCGTTTATGCCATGGTTGGTTGGCACCGCGTTGATTCATTCGCTTGCGGTCACAGAAAAGCGCGGGGCGTTTAAGGCTTGGACAGTATTACTGGCAATCTTAGCCTTCTCCTTAAGTCTTCTCGGCACCTTCTTGGTCCGCTCAGGTGTATTAACCTCGGTTCATTCGTTTGCAAGTGACCCTGAGAGAGGCTTATTTATTTTAAGGTTCTTAATAATCGTGATCGGTGGTTCACTACTACTTTACGCCTTCAGGGCGCACAAACTCACCAGTAACGTGCACTATAAGCTGTTCTCAAAAGAGACCAGCCTACTACTCAATAATGTTTTGTTAGTGGTCGCGGCCTTTATGGTGTTGGTTGGCACCCTTGCGCCTATATTTATGGATGCCATCGGCATGAAAATATCGGTTGGCGCACCCTACTTCGACTTTATGTTTGCACTGCTAACAATTCCGCTCGCGGTTGTTGTCGGCATAGGCTCAACTAGCCGATGGAAGAGTGACGATTTGAGACGCTTCAGCCCCCAAACCTCGGTGATACTGATAGCAAGCTTAATATTGAGCGCGATATTCACCTCGATCTTGTCGATCGATGGCTTTGAAATTGGCGGCTTCGCTGGCTTAGCATTAGGGATATGGGTAATTCTGTGGAGTATTCATAGCATTCTGGATCGCCTGAAAAACCATACAGATAAATTCACTGGCTTAGGCAAAATTCCAGCATCAATTTGGGGAATGAGCGTTGCCCATTTTGGTTTAGGAATTTTTGTGATCGGCGTTGCCCACGTAAATACCTATAGCCTTGAGAAAGACATTCGCCTAGAACCTGGCGAAGTCTATGAGATGGCTGGTTACGAATTCACCTTTAACGGCGTAACTAGGATTAGCGAGAATAATTACACCGCTGACCAAGGTAATTTTATTGTCGCCGCTCGATCAGGTTCGATGTTTAAGCTTGAGCCTCAGAAGCGATTTTACACATCGGGGAACCCGATGACTGAGGCGGCAATCAATACTACCCTGGGGCGCGATATCTATGTCTCACTTGGCCAGAATTTAAACGATGCTGGTGCTTGGAGCGTCAGGCTCTACTACAAATCGTTCGTCGCCTGTATCTGGCTTGGTGGCTTCATAATGGCACTTGGCGGTTTGATAGCGACCGCCGACAAACGCTATCGTCGGCCGGTTAAAAAGATGAGCAAGCAGCAAATAGCTGATGTCAATACAGCCTAGCTTAAACCGAGAACGCGAACCCAATGAAACTTAACTACATCATACCTCTGTTGGCATTTTTTGCTCTCGCTGCGTTATTAGGCAAAGGGTTAACCCTTGACCCTAAATTGATACCGTCGACTCGTATCGACAAGCCTGCTCCGAGCTTTGAGTTACCGGTGCTATCTACCGTCGACGAGAAATTTCGACCGGAAGACCTTAAAGGTCAACGTTGGGTTCTCAATGTTTGGGCTTCTTGGTGTGTTTCTTGTCGCTATGAACACCCTGTTCTGAACGACATGGCGCGTGCCGGCATCGCGCCAATTGTCGGCTTGAACTATAAAGACGAAGATAGCAAAGCCGCTCAATGGCTAGCCGAACGAGGTGATCCATATTACAAAGCGGTGACCGACAATAATGGGCGGGTTGGTATTGACTGGGGCGTTATAGCGGTACCAGAGACCTTTATTATTGATGAGCAAGGCAAGGTCATTTACAAACATACGGGGCCGATCACTCGCGAGCTAGTTAACAGCGAGATGATTCCTCTTTTAAGTGCTAGTAACTAATCGATTATTAGAAATATGAAACCAGTTTTTTTTACCTTTACGTTACTGCTCTCTCTGTTGGTATTTCAGACTAATAGTAGTGCCGCCATTGAAGTCGTACAATTTGATAGCGATGCTCAA
>JBLHXJ010000120.1:0-8528 GCA_047629535.1 Arenicella sp.
TAAGAGCGTTTATGTACAGGTTCTTAAAGATCCGATTGGTTCAAAAGGAGCGCGCCTGACGATGGAACTTAGTATGCCCTCGCGTAACCTGGTGTACTTACCGAATGGTTTTGATATTGGCATCTCTCAGAAAATTGAAAGTGTCGAAGAGCGCGAGCGTTTGCACGCACTGGTGTCAGCTCAAATAGCCAAGCATGATCTTAAGGGCGGCTTCATCATACGCACTCTGGCCGAGTCAGCTAGCGACGAAGATATCGCTAACGACATGCTGTTTCAACAGCGTCTTTGGGGCTATGTTAATAGCGCGATGAAGGGCGCGACGCCGGCCAGCCTGATTCATGAAGACGTGCCGTTATCGCTGCGAACCATGCGCGATCTTGTACATGACGATTTAGAAAAAATTCGTATCGACTCACGAGAAAGTTTTGATAAAGCACGCGAGTTCGCTGAAGATTTTATGCCCGAATTAATCGACAAACTTGAATATTATCCGGGCGAGCAGCCGCTATTCGGCCTCTACTCGATAGAGCAAGAAATCGAAAGCGCGATGCATCGCAAGGTAATGCTCAAGTCAGGCGGCGACATTATCATCGATCAAACCGAGGCGATGACAACGATTGATGTTAATACCGGTTCGTACGTTGGTCGTAGAAATCATGAAGAAACGCTATTTAAGACAAACTTAGAAGCGGCGACCGAAATAGCGCATCAGCTACGCTTACGAAATTTAGGCGGCATTATCATCGTTGATTTTATCGATATGCAAAGTAGTAAGCATAAAAAACAAGTATTAGCCGCGCTTTCAACCTCGATTGCCAAAGATAGAGTGAAAATTAACGTTACCGACATTTCGCCCCTTGGGCTGGTCGAAATTACTCGAAAGCGTACACGTGAGAGCCTAGAGCAAGTGATGTGTGAAACCTGCCCAGTTTGTAATGGACGAGGCACAATCAAGACAATACAGACGGTCTGCTACGAAATTTTGCGTGAAATTCTACGCGAAGATCGTCAGTATAAAGCACAAGCTTATACCATCGTTGCGGCGCAGAAAGTTGTCGACCTATTGCTCGACGAAGAAGCTAGTAGTTTGGCTGACTTGCAAGAATTCATTGATCGTCCGATAAGCATCAAGGCCGACTCATATTACCAACAACAACAATACGATATCGCGCTTGCATGAAGTTGCTACTGAAAATACTGCTTGGCTTGATGTCGGTTTACCTCTTGTGTTGGGTTGCAGTTGCTGGTTATTTCACGTACGCAGATCGACATAAAGGCTTGCTTGAATCGAATTTGAGCAGCCTGTTTGACCGTGTAGTCACTATCGACAGTGTTGAAACCGTTTGGCGTGGTTTGGCGCCGCGCTTGAAAATCGATGGCTTTAAGGTGGCCGGCGACATACCGAATCAACCCGCATTGGCGTTCGAGTCCCTATCCGCGGTGCTTAGCCCTACGTCGCTAATAACCTTGTGGCCAAGTTTTACCGAGTTCGCAATTGAGCGGCCGTTGATCGAAATAGTCTCTCTCGATAACAATCAATTGCAGATTGGCGGCTTAAATTTCGCCGGCAAGCGGCGAAATGCTGATGTCAATCAGCGTGTGGTGTCATGGCTTTTGGATCAACAAAGCGCTACCTGGGTAGATGGCGAAGTGGTTTGGCGCCGCGACCAACAGCGAACTAGTCGCTATCGGAATATTGATATCGAATTTAGTCGCTCCGCTGAAAATAGAGTGCTGAAAGCCTCGGTAGACACGCCTAAAGGGCCGTTGGCATTTACCGCTAAAACTGATGGTGATTTGATAAGCGACTCTCAATGGGGTGCCTCCTTAGAAGTCGAAGGGGAGAGCGGCGAGCGGCTGTTAACCTCGAAGGATTTTTCAGTAAAGGTCGATGATGGTCAAGGGCGGGTCTTGCTGAAGACGCTAGACGTTGAGAGAATTCGCGATTTTATTAAATTAACTGGCTTAGCCGCTGAGGCGAGTTGGCTATTGAATGCCGAACTAAGCGGTCGTTTGCATGATGTACACCTAGATTTTTCTGGGCCTTTATTGAATATTCAAACATGGTCACTCTCAGCCTCCGCCTCGGACGTTGGCTTTGAGTCAATCGGTCGTGCTCCGGCAATGAATAATTTAAGTGGTGAGTTAAGCGCATCATCTAATAGCGGCACATTTATATTTGCCGCTAGAAATTCCGAATTTAGCTGGTCGCGCCTGTATGACGAAAGCTTTCCGATTAATCGCGCTATGGGCGAATTTAGTTGGCAAATTGGCCCCGCTGGCGATATAAATATCGCCTTGGCTAACGGTGAATTTGAAGATCGAAATGCCCGAATTTCGAATATTCAGGCAACTGTGGAAGTGAATACGAAAGCCAGAAAAGTGTCTAATTTTGGTCAACTATTTAAACTTGAATCAGTCGCTGACCTACGCTATTCAGATAGCGGTGAGTTACTGCATACGGGCAACCAAGATGGTTTTCAGGCACCATTGGCGGTTGACGCCAGCGCCGAATTTGCGGTGTTTGATATCAGTCAATTGGCACGTTATCTGCCTAATAATCCGAGGCTTAAGAAGTTTCGAGACTGGTCTGCTAAGGCTTTTTTATCAGGCCAAGTAAGTAACGGCTTGGTGAGTTATAAAGGCGAGGTTTCGACTACCGCTTTTGCCCAAGGCAAGGCTAACTTAAATGCTCGTGCCGAGTTTGCTGAGGTGGTGGTTGACTATGCGCCAGAGCAAGCTTGGCCAGCCGCGGAGCGAGGCTCTGGTCTAGCCGTAATCGAAAATGAGCTATTGACTATTTCGCCTATCGAGATATGGCTAAATGGCGATTCGGTAAGTGATGCCGAGTTGCAGATTAATAGGCTGTTTCAACTCGACCGAACCTTGAGTGTGCGTGGCAAGACCACTACTTCATTAGTCAAAGGCATGGATTTCTTATTTAAAGGCCCGTTAATAAAGCCTGAAAATAGATCGGCAGATTTGCCGATAATCCCGACAGCCGGCTGGGTCGATATCACCACTCAAGTCACCATTCCTTTGAATAACCTCGCCAATACTCGTGTGATCGGAACGGCGGAAGTGCGCGAAGGTAGTGGTCTATTACCAGAAGGCGTGCCAATTGATGATATTGCCGGCTCGGTACTGTTCACTGAACGCAAAGTTGAGTCAAGCAACGTAACAGCGACCTTTTTAGGCGGCGAGACTCAAGGTAAAGTGGTAACGGTTAAGCAAGCTCAACCGCCAATCGTGAAATTAATTGCCACCGGCGTCGTCAACACCGAATCCTTAAAGCCTTGGGTTGGCGAGCATTTATTAACTTGGTTCGAGGGTCAAGCCGCATGGCAGGGCTCTATTTTATTTGATCAAGACCGGGTTGAAATCTCGGCTGTTTCAAATCTTCAAGGAATCTCGGTTAGCGCACCAGCGCCGCTGCTAAAGCCAGCCAGTGAGAATTCACAGCTAAGCCTATCTATGCTCTTCGGTGGGCAAGATATTGCCCAGTCTATGTCGATTAAATACGGCGACACAATGACTGCGCGCTTTAAATCTAACTTGGCGACAGCGGAGCAGATTAAGCCGCTGTCGCTATTTGATAACTCTCTTCTTATCGTTAACTCTAGGGTGGACGCTGATGAATTCATTGGTGGCTCCATAAATACCCAAAAAAAAGGTGGTTTTGCGTCACAGTCCAAGCTTAAGCCAGGCATTAATTTTCTAGTTAACGATAACAATATCAATTTAGATGATTGGTTGAGCTCGATTATCGACTTAGCCTCTTTTGAGCCCGAAGTGGCGAGTGATAATACCGATTTCTTAGACGCCATGCGCTCAATCAGTATTGTTGCCAGCAACCCAACCTTTCTTGATCGTGAATTCGGCTTATTTGAACTTAAGGCTGTATCGGTCGATGGCGCACATTGGATTGGCACTCTCGATGGTGACAACATCAGCGGTACGATGCGAATGCAGCCGCGCGCTGACGTCAGTGATTTTGGTTTCAAGTTATCTCACCTAACCATCGGTGAAGAACCCAGCCCGGGGGCACCATTAGAAAGCATAGATTACAGTTTAATGCCAAGCGAATTTCCGTCTCTTGCGCTGCAGGTAGATGAGTTTCGATTAGCCGGCCGAAATCTCGGCGCCTTGTCGTTGAACGCCAACCCTGACGGCGATAAATGGTCGGTTGAACGTTTTGAGCTTAAGCACAACGGTATTCTTACTACCGCCAGCGGTAATTGGATTAACAATAGCGAGGTTGGTTCAATTTCAAAATTCACCTTTAATACCGTTATTGACGAAGCCGAAGGAGCCTTTAATGATATGGATTTCGACGGCATCATCAAAAAGGGCGAAGGCACGGTAAGCGGCAAGCTAAGTTGGATTGGCGCGCCGCACGAATTCGACTACGGCCGCTTAAATGGCGAATTTGACGCCTCAATTAGAGATGGTGAGTTAGTACAGGTTGAGCCCGGTGGTGGAAAGTTGCTTGGTTTGCTCAACTTTAACGCGATCGCCCGCCGCTTAATATTCGATTTTAGAGATGTATTTGCCTCTGGCCTAAAGTTCGACCGAATGCGCTACGCTGGCGCGCTGGCGGATGGTAAAGCGATACTCAGTGAGGCCTTTGTGCTTTCACCGGCGGTATTTCTTCGCATGGAAGGCAAGGTCGACTTGAACAAAGAATTGGTTGACCTTGAGGTTCATGTGTCGCCAGAGTTGGGCGGTAACCTAGCGCTTTTGAGTGCCTTAGCTAATCCTGCTGCAGGCGCTTTAGTGTTCATTACTCAGCGAATATTTAAAGATGAAATGCGTAACTCAAGTTTCAAGAGCTATCGGGCGCTCGGTACTTGGGAAGATTTTGAGATGGTCGAGATACAAGCCTCAGATAGTCGCGACGTTGAGCCGTCTAGTGGATCCGATGCGGCTAGTGATAATGATCAAAATGCGCAACCAAAGCCTGATTTGCAAGCGGAGCTGGGTACAGAGCAAGGTGGCGATAACGAGCCTGATTTCGGCCGCTCCTCCTCTACAGACCCGCAAGCTTTGCTGCAATAGATTGAATCTACCCAATCTGCCCTTAAACATAGTCTTAAATCAGTGGTTTTCCGTATCCTAATGCATCTATTTTTTAAGCCAGTTTTGTTATTATAATCGGCTAGCCACTGACTACGCACTCTATTGCATTGCAACCGGACTGCAGTAAGCAAAACTATTTTTGAACTCGATATTGTGTCGGCTTCTACCCGCTTTTTCAAAGCGCCAATCTGCACGTGACCTAAGAGATTATGAATCAACAACATTTATCCATCGCGCAAGCCACCTTGCTCGAGCCCACCGGCCTTTCCGATGGGCATTTAAATCAGCTAATGCAAAAGCTCACTAACGTCAACGGCAGTGATTTCGCTGATCTGTACTTTCAGTACTCCAAGCATGAAAGTTGGTCGCTCGACGAAGGCCAAGTTAAAACTGGCAGTTTCAATATTGACCAAGGTGTTGGCTTGCGTTCAATTGTCGGTGAGAAAACCGCTTTCGCCTACAGCGAAGACTTAAACCTGCCGGCTATTTTAGCCGCTGCGGATGTTGTCTCAGCAATTGGTCGCCAAGGGCAAAATGTGCAATCAAACAAGATCTGGAGACCACAAGCAATTAAGCCGCTGTACTCGGAGTTGGATCCGGTCGCAGCCCTGGACGACGCCAGTAAAGTTGATATTTTGGAGCAAGCAGATCGCGCAGCTAGAGACCACGATCCACGAGTAAAAGAAGTGATGGCCAGTTTGTCGGCTGTCTACGAGGTGGTATTGATTGTCACCAGTGACGGTCGACAAATCCCGGATGTCCGGCCGTTAGTCAGACTTAATGTATCCGTGATTGTCGAGCAAAACGGCAAACGCGAACGAGGTTCGATGGGCGGCGGCGGTCGGTTTGGATTTGACTACTTCGATAGCGCCATGATTGCACACTATTCGCACGAGGCAGTACGCCAAGCATTGGTCAGTCTAGACGCGGTAGATTCGCCGGCTGGCACCATGGAGGTTGTATTGGGCAACGGCTGGCCAGGCATCTTGTTACACGAGGCTGTGGGGCATGGTTTAGAAGGCGATTTTAATCGTAAGGGCACCTCGGCGTTCTCTGGACGGATTGGCGAAAAAGTCGCTAGCGAGCTTTGCACCATTGTTGATGACGGTACTCTCGCCCGCCGTCGAGGCTCGTTGAGCGTTGATGATGAGGGCAATCAAACTCAAAACACGGTATTGATTGAAAAAGGCATTCTCAAAGGCTATATGCAAGACGAACATAATGCGCGCCTGATGGGCATGGATGTTACTGGTAACGGGCGTCGCGAATCGTTCGCACATCTGCCGATGCCGCGTATGACAAATACTTACATGCACGCGGGTGAGCATGACCCAGAAGAAATAATCAAAAGTGTCAAAAAAGGCCTTTATGCGGTTAATTTTGGTGGCGGGCAGGTTGATATCACCTCTGGCAAATTCGTCTTCTCTTCAAGCGAAGCGTATTTAATCGAAGATGGCAAAATCACGGCGCCGGTGAAAGGCGCGACCTTAATTGGTAACGGCCCAGACGCGATGAAAACTATCAGCATGGTAGGCAATGACATGAGCTTAGACTCAGGTGTTGGTGTGTGCGGCAAAGAGGGTCAGAGCGTACCAGTAGGGGTTGGTCAGCCAACCTTGAAAATGGACGCTTTAACGGTAGGCGGGGTACAGCTATGAGTGAATTGAATCTAGCCAAAGCCGCCGAGTTCGCAATTGATTACGCCAAAAAACAAGGTATAGATCAATCAGAGGTCTCGTTGCACCAAGGTACTGGAATCTCGATTACCGCACGTCAGCAAGAACTTGAAACGGTAGAAAAGCACAACGACGCGCAATTCGTTATTAGTGTTTATAAGGATAATAAAACCGGCTCCGCCAGCAGTGCCGACATGAGCGAGCAAGGTATTCGCAGTACCGTTGACGCAGCGATTTCGATAGCTCGTTATACCGGTGCCGATGACTGCTTTGGTTTGGCGGATGCTGATCGTATGGCAACGCAAGAAATAGATTTAGATTTATATCATGCATGGAGTGCCGACGAGGCGCAAATGCTTGATATCGCGATGCGTTGTGAGCACGCCGCGGTTGAATCAAGCGAGCTAATCACTAACTCAGAAGGGGCCTCGGTAAACTCCTATTCGGGCTCGGCTATTTATGCCAACTCGCACGGTTTTTTAAGTCAAAGTTTAGGCAGTCAGCACAGTGTTTCGTGCTCAGTTATTGGCTCAAATGACGATGGTATGCAACGCGACTACTGGTACGACAGTAGCCGAGATGCGGCAAAACTCGACTCGGCGGAAGAAATTGGCCTGGTCGCGGCCAAGCGAACGCTGGCAAGGCTGGGTGCGCGTCAGATAGCCTCATGCCAGGCGGCGGTAATGTATGACTCAGCTATGGCTAAGAGCCTAATTGGTCATTTGATTGGCTCTATTAAGGGCGGCGCAATCTATAAGAAGGCCAGCTTTATGTTGGATAAAGTCGGAGAAGAGATATTACCTGACTTCATGACTATTGCTGAGAACCCTCACAAGTTGGGCGCTTCGAGTAGCGCTTGGCACGATGGTGAAGGTATTGCCACGCCGGATTATCGAGCCATCGTCGACAGTGGTCGTTTAGAAAGCTATGTTTTAGGCTCGTATACGGCTCGTAAGCTCGAACTTCAATCGACCGCCAATGCCGGCGGTGTGCGCAATCTAAGTGTTAGTAATACCGGTCAAACTACCGAGCAGCTGCTGTCTGAAATGGGTACTGGCTTACTAGTTACCGAACTAATTGGTTCCGGTATTAATATGGTTACTGGCGATTATTCTCGCGGTGCCGCTGGCTTCTGGGTTGAAAATGGTGAAATCCAATATCCGGTCGAAGAAATTACGGTGGCGGGCAATTTACTTGATATGTATCGCAATATAGTCGCGATTGGGGATGATTACGATAATCGTGGTAGCACAGAATGTGGATCAATCGTCATTGAAAATATGACGATTGCAGGTAGTTAGCGGTATAATGCCGCGCTGTTTTTAGCGCAAACTAGGTGTTTTTTACGCTTACACTTGGTCTCAAGGCCGTTTTGGCGCGATTAATATTAATATATAACGACTTTTGAAGAAATTTTAACAAGATGCCTATTTATCAGTACCAATGCACCGAATGCGGACATGGCTTAGAGGCTTTGCAAAAGATGAGCGACCCTAAATTAGTGGATTGCCCAGAATGCAAAGCACCCGCTCTAAAGAAGCAACTAACCGCCGCCGCTTTTAAACTAAAAGGCACTGGTTGGTATGAAACTGATTTCAAAAACTCAGGTAAAAAGCCAGCAGAGGCAAAGCCCGCTTCTACAAGCGAGTCGAAATCAGCCGCCTCAACAGAGTCAAAATCCAGTGCTTCCGCTGAGTAGGCTTTTATGATGGCTCGCTTAAGACGATATTTTGTTGCAGGCCTGCTGGTTTGGCTACCGCTTGTGGCAACCTA
>JBLHXJ010000121.1:0-8525 GCA_047629535.1 Arenicella sp.
TGATTTTCTGCTGACAATTGACCAAGATAATCACTCTCGGTCGAGGAGTGACCGCTAGAATAGGCGTTTTCCCAGTTATACACCTAGCGCGGTTAGGCACACTTTACTTAGAAATAATTTGCTTAGAAAATTAACTACGCTATCCTTGTGGGCCTGATGTTATGCACAGCAAAATTTCAGGCGCACATAAATTATCAACACACCCAAATTCATCATGGCTTTAGATCACAACCCTGAGCAAACTCACGTAATCGTAGGCATGTCCGGCGGAGTCGACTCGTCGGTAACGGCACACCTTTTAAAACAACAAGGTTACAAAGTAACCGGTATGTTCATGAAGAATTGGGAAGAAGACGACACCGAAGAATATTGCGCCGCAGAGACCGATTTAAAAGACGCCGCGCAGGTCTGCGAACGCTTAAAGATAGACCTGCATGAAGTTAATTTCGCCCATGAATATTGGGAAAATGTATTCGAGCATTTCTTGGCTGAATACCAAGCGGGGCGAACACCGAATCCGGACATTCTTTGTAACAAAGAAATTAAGTTTAAAGAATTTTTATTGCAAGCTGAATCACTGGGCGCCGAGTATATTGCAACCGGCCACTACGTAGCCAAAGGCTTTGTCAACGATTCTCCCGATAATGAAGCTCTTTTGCTCAGGGGTTCGGACGCCAACAAGGATCAAAGCTACTTCCTCTACACGTTACAGCAGCATCAATTGCGAAAGAGCCTATTCCCGCTAGGCGAGCTCGAAAAACCGCTGGTCCGCGCAATCGCCGACCAGCAAGGCTTGGTAACACACGACAAGAAAGACAGCACTGGCATATGTTTTATCGGCGAACGGCGCTTTAAAGACTTTCTAAGTACATACCTAAAGCCGGACCCAGGCAATATGGTTGGCATAGATGGCAACACCGTTGCCGAGCATGATGGTCTGATGTACTACACGCTAGGCCAACGACAAGGCTTAAATATCGGCGGCGCCGGAGAAGCTTGGTATGTCGCAGGTAAAGACATCGCTCGCAACGAACTATTGGTTGTTCAGGGCCATGATCACCCAGCGATGTTGACGCAGACGGTCACCGCCAATGGCATGGACTGGGTTAGCGCGCGAAGGCCAAAGGTGGGCGACCGATTAACCGCCAAGACACGCTACAGACAACAAGACAATAAATGTCAAATATTAGCAATTGACGCTGACACTCTGACAGTAAGATTCGATCAACCACAACGAGCGGTGACGCCAGGGCAAGCCTTGGTATTTTATGATGGCAGAAGCTGCCTTGGCGGTGCGACGATTCATTCTTCAGCTTGATGATTAAAAAAACCAACACCCTTTGCCACTTCTGTAGGCTAACCCTCGGCGAGCTACTCTAGCTGGCCGACCAATTCTTAAAACCTTCAGTCTTAGACTTACGCACCTCTTCTTGCTCGAACTTTTTGAGACTTTCTTTATCCTTAAGCGCGATTCGGTAATCACAATACGGATATTTACGACACATCAAAAATTTCTCGCCGATATTGCGGCCCTTTACCGATACTTTAGTAACTACTTCACTGCGACATTTAGGGCAGGTCCGAGCATGGCCAGCAATAGAATGTGAAGAATTATCGATGGTCAATTGCGACTGATGAGTAGGAGATAGGCGCTCTTCATGAAGACTTCCAGCCTTAGACTTGCCAGTTATCAATCGACAGATGTCGACGTTCTTATAGTCTTGCCTGGCGTCAAAATAAAACAACTTCAAATTAGCACTTTTGCAAGCGCGGGCAATCATTTTATCGCGTCGCTTGCGTTTAGCTGAACTCTTACGTCTTTCGGTTCTGTCAGTATGTTCTAGCTCGATCACCCCAAAAATAGACATGTCAATCTGACTGCACAAGACAAAATCAAAGTAGTGACCATTAAGTTCTTGATCGATGCGCTTGAGGTCTAGCCGTTGTGCATTAGGTGCCGCCTCAATCACATTTTTCATCGGCACCTTGGCAAAAATGAAATATTTATTAGACAAACCTTCGACTAAGCAGTCAAACAGGTTGCGTTCGGCAACTGATAACAGTCGACTCTTACGTTGCACAGGAATAGTTTCGGCTCGCCTGTATTTAAGCTTAGCTAGGGTAAACCAAGCTATAACCGAGCACACAAGTGCTAGACCAAAAACAAAAGGCCACCCCATCATTAAATTGCTCAGAATCATTTCCCCTGCCCCCAGCCTTAGGCTCACTTTAAACAGCCGCTACAAATCTATGACAACCGCGACTACAGCTCCAACCCTTGAGTCCAATCTCACCCGTTTTTTATCATCACCGCAAAACTAATTCAGAGCCCGCTAAATCGATGATTTTCCATACATCGTCAGACAAAATCCATTACCCCGAATGCAAGTACTACCGTGTTAATCGCTAATTTGCTAATCAGACAATATTTTAAATAAATATAGCATCAAAAAATCACTCTCGCCCCTGAAAAGCGTCGAAAGTCGAATTAAGCGTAAAGTGACTGGCTAAATATTTATTCAAGTACAAAGATGATCTTTAGCTTGATGCTGAAACCAGTTAACTAGCGATCAGCATTGCCAAATTTTTGATTTCTAACCCACGCACCCTGTGATATTTTTTAGTGTTTCGCTGGCTCACGCTATGCCAACTGACCCTGCATCTTTAAAGCCCTTGGTCGATAAGCCCGAATTTTCCAAAACCCTTGCAATGATCGCAATGATATTTCTATACCTAGCATGTCGGTTGATTTAGTGACTAGTGAAAAAGCCGCACTGAAATTGAGTCAAAGCATTCACCGGTTGATCGAGCCTCAATTATCTAACTTCTCCGACTCAGACCTAAGCCGCGCAGCAAACGTTAAAATACATACGCCTAGTTACTCGCAATTAGCGCGCATTTTGGCTGTTTTTATGCACTTTCACGCTATTTTACATATTGACTTATATATTCCAGAACCTATATTCTGTTTTGTATGTCAAGACCTCGCGAATTTAAACCAGAAACCGTCTTAGACGCCGCTCTCGAGCTCTTTTGGAGAAAAGGCTATAAAGCCTGTTCGATGGCCGATGTGGTGAAAAATTCAGGGGTGGCACGGTACGGCCTTTATCAAGCATTTAAAGATAAAGACCAATTGTATTGCGCCACGTTGCACCACTATAAAGAGCGTTTGAGAGAAAGGTTCGTTAAACCATTTAGCTCCCAACGTTCAGATTATATAGGCTTAGTTCAGCACTTTGATCTAGTCTTAGAGCAGTTAGAGCAAGGTGAGCATCAAGGTTGCTTTGCCCATCAAGCGGCGATTGAGCGTGCTGGGCAAGACCAGAATGTAAACGACATTGTTAATAGTATTTTTGAAGAGTCTAAAGAGTCTTACAGACTAACTCTTAAAAATGCGATTGCCGATGGTCAAGTGCGTGACATGCCGATTGAAGACCTTGTTATTTACGTAATGGGCATTCAACGAGCGCTGATCGCGATGACGAAACAAAACTGTTCCTTAAAGGAACGACAAGATTATGTACGCTGCTCTTTAGCCTTGCTAAAGCCAGTTAACAATTAGTATCAGGATATTCACTGTGCGGCCTTGGCTTTTTTTTGGGTCATAACAGAATGAATATTCTGAAATAACTTTGAGCAATAACACGAATCACTTTGATTCATACATTAGATTTACTTAACCGAGGACTTCCCATGAAAAATTCAACTACTTTAACGCTTGCCGCTAGCCTTTTGACTGCCGGTCTACTCTTTTCGGCCACCAGTAGCGCCGCCGACGTAAAAACAGCCGGCCAAGCGATGTCTCTGTGCAAATCTCAAGCAGAGAAAGCACACCCTGGCTATGAGCGCAGCAAGTCTACAAAAATCAAACAATCTCGCGGCGTATTCAAAATTCGAATGAAAGTAATTACTGCCGATGAGTCGCTAACGGCTTTTTGTGAAGTAACAAAGGACGGTACGGTATCGTACGCAAAGGCGTAATTGTCTAAGGTCAATTATTTTTACAGAAAGCTTATCGGTTAAGCCAGTCGTAGAGCTAGATGCTCTACGCAGTTAAGATCCCTCTAATTCCTACGCGGCTCATGGCGAAAGATTAACCAATATAAAGCTTCCTTAGGTGAACATCGTATTCGATGTTCACCTTTTTTATGAGCGGCTATTTCAAATCACTCGCTACGGGCTTTCTAGTTCGGCTGCGGGTTTATGCTTTGTCAGCGAAGTAAGCGTCAAGTGAATCGTCATTCGCAGCCAACAAGCCGAGATAGTCATCCATAGATGCGAACCGAGCTTGCGAACTAGCGATCGGTCTAATGTCTCTGGTGATCAATTTGCGTAACCGTACGACGCCGGCTTGTCGCATGAACGCGGTAATAAGTTCTCTAGTCGGCAAGCGACCTGTATTGTAATACAACACGATTAAGCGATTGCCTAGCTCATTGGCGGCTACATTTAATTACTTGCCTGTACCTGTACTCTCTAGGCGCCGAATAGCATGCAGGCTATCTACCATTGTTTGATTCAAAATCATTACCTTACCTTCTCTGCGAAAGAAACCCTGATGTTACTAAAGCGTGACTTGAACCAAATTGGCTCTAGAGTGAGTCAAGCGCCTTAGCTCACGGCCAGTAACTAGCAAATCACTGTTTCAGGATCAGATCGTAATAACTCTGTCTATGAGCCGCTGTTACTTACCAGAGCATCGTCTCGCAAGTAGCAGCGGTGATCAAACCCGTTGAAGGCAAAACCTGTAAACAATGGTTAACTGCTAGACGTATTGTGTGAAACAACACTTGCTCATAGGTAAGTAAGAGCGAACTATTCAGGCCCGCGTATCACACTGAGTAAATCAGACGCTAGCTGTTGCTAGTGCCAACATATGACCAGCTATCGGCAAACAGAGTTAAGTCCCTATATCGGCCGAGGTTTGAACAAACTGACGCTTGCGCACAAGCTCAGAGTTTACAAATCAAGCTTAAGCTAAGTATCGTTCATTTGATTAAAGCGCACCAACGCACTTATCTTGGGCAGGTCTTTGCAACGATCACCTTTTTTCCCACTTGTTGAGACGACGATAACGCTTGGTAAAAACGCGGTAGACTTTGATCGCATTGAGTCAATAGCGCACGTAATTCCGGCACTCTCTGCCGATAAGTTGATAGTGCTGCGAATTTTGCATTATTGAGCGGACTATCAAACCATGATTGGTACCAACCTTGACCGCTCCAATGCTGGGCCTTTAGCTGCTCATATGCTTCTCTCAAGTCGCTCAACACACGCTGCTTCTCGAGCAGCATTGCGGAGGCAGGCAGGCTCGATTGATAAACCACTTGCAACGCCTCTTTACTGCTCTCGACTAGAGCATAGAACTGCTGCTGAATGATTAGCTTATGCCGATAAGCGGATAGGCCTGCGGGGTTGTTTGCCTGCAGCCAACGCACTACCCCAGTCTCACCAACCACGCTAGCAAACGCCTCGTTGAAATCGCTATCGCCATTTATATAGAGCTGTTGATGGGCAATTTCATGGAACAATGTCTCAGCAAAATCAGTCTCCCCATACCTCATCATCGACGGTAGTAAGGGGTCGGCAAACCAGCCCAATGTCGAGTACGCGGGCGAGCCACCTACCTCGGTCTCCAAGCCCTCAGATCGCAGCTTGAGCGCGAAGGCATACGCGGCGGACTGGCTAAAGTAACCGCGGTAACTGGCGCAGCCGATGACTGGGTAACACCATTGCTTTGCGGCAAGCGAAAACGGTGGCGCTGCGACCACAGTCCAGACCGGAAATTCACGATCCAACAGCACGTAGCTGGTGTAACTGTTTGAACTAGGCAATGCCAAATGATCGATCGCAAAAGCACGTAACCGCGTAGACAGTATAAGTTGCGCTTTTAATGATTCATCGGCGTTGCTAATCGCTTTATCTAGCGGCACGCGCGCGAGCATTAGCCGGCTGTGCCCGAGAACACTTTGCGAATAGTAAGAAATTGTCGAACAGCTACTGAGAAGTGTTGCCAGCGCCAACAACAGTGTCAGCTTAAGGATATGGGCTAGGGCAGTATTAGTGATCACTAAAACAGTGTAAGCGATAGCTTTGTGGTAATAAAGGCAGCCTTTCAGACTCAGCAGTGCAATTTAAGCAAAAAAAATGGCTTCTGCATAAGAGAAGCCATTTTTGAGTTAGGTCAATCTATAGTGACTAGATCGATACCAGCCAATCGTCTGGCTTTAGCTCTTTTTGCGTTCCCTAGTTTTTCGTTCTGCATAATCAGATTTACCACCCTTAGAAGAATCGCCTCGATCACGCTTCTTAGAGCTATAGGATTTCTTCTTTGGCTCGGCATCACGGTCGCCTGAGGTCCCGCCATGATCCGCTTTCAGATGCGATGATGCTGGCGGAGTACCATCAAAAATAGCAATATCTAACGGTCTGCCAGCAACACGAGCGCGCCTCAAAATGCTCATTACTTCTTTAGGCATATCGGCAGGCAAATCTACTGTCGAATAGTCATCACGAATTTCAATTTCGCCAATATACTTGCTCTCTAGCTCAGCTTCATTCGCAATAGCTCCTACGATATTACCGGGCTTAACTTGATTGCGACGGCCCACATCTAAACGAAAGCGTTGCATCTTAACGTCTGGGTTATCTTTCAATGGGGTCGCAGTTTTGCTCGGCACCGGCTTGTCTTCATGGCTACGCTCACGACGTTCTCCACGCTCACTTCGACCTCTGTCATTGCGCCCACCGCGATCACCTCGATCACCTCGGTCGCCTCGGCTGCGGTCATCACGATCAAAACCAGCACTGGTATGAGTAGACTTAGCTTCGCGAGCCATTACCGCTTCGTCCAAAACAAGAGAGGTCTCACCTTGAGCCATAAAGGCCGCGGCCGCCGCGATCTGCTCGCTACTCACTTCTTTATCTTTTTGAATCTCGGTAATCATCTGTGAGAAAAAGTCGAGATTCTCGGTATTGATAGTGGCTACAATACTGTCTTTAAAGCGTTCTACTCGGCTTTTGTTGATGTCGGCAATGCTTGGCAGATCCATTGGCGTAATCGGCTGCTTAGTAGCGCGCTCAATTGAAAACAACATGCGTTTCTCACGAGGAGCAACAAACAAAATGGCTTTACCTGAACGTCCCGCTCGGCCAGTACGGCCGATACGATGAATATAGCCTTCGGTGTCATGCGGTACATCATAGTTAATAACATGACTAATTCGCTCGACGTCTAAGCCACGAGCGACTACATCGGTAGCAACTAAAATATCAAGTTTGCCGTTGCGTAAACGATCAATGATTTTCTCTCGATTCGCCTGTGGAATATCACCATTAAGAGCTTCGCTTCTAAAGCCACGTGCCGATAGCTTATCGGCCAACTCAACGGTAGCATTCTTTGTTCTAACGAAAACGATTACGCCTTCGCTGTCTTCGCTTTCTAGTATTCGAGTAATCGCATCTAGCTTGTGAACCCCACGAACAATCCAATAACGCTGGGAAATATTAGCACCTGTTGCCGTTTTACTAGCGATTTTGATATGTACAGGGTCTTGTAGATGCTGGTCAGCAACACGCTTCACTTCGCGCGGCATTGTTGCTGAAAATAAGGCAATCTGACGGTCAGGTGGTGATTGCTCTAGCACCCACTTAACATCATCGATAAAACCCATTCGTAGCATTTCGTCGGCTTCGTCTAGCACTAATGCCTTTAAAGCATCTAGTGATAAAGTTTTGCGACGCATATGGTCCATAACACGCCCAGGCGTGCCAACTACGACTTGTGCGCCCCGGTTCAGTTGCTTTAATTGAATTGTGTAAGATTGACCACCGTAAATCGGCAATACGTTAACGCCTTTAAGGTGTTTGGCGTATTGCTGACAAGCTTCAGCTACTTGAATCGCTAGCTCACGAGTAGGGGCAAGGATCAATAACTGCGGAGCGCGGTTATTAGGATCAATATTGGCCAACAAAGGCAGTGCAAAAGCGGCGGTCTTACCGGTACCCGTTTGCGCTTGGCCGAGTAAGTCACGACCCTCTAAAAGAGGTGGAATAGCCTCGGCTTGAATCGGTGAAGGTTGCTCATACCCCTGATCAATGACAGCCTGTAAAATAGGCTCAGGCAGGTTTAACTCGGTGAATTTGATCGAGGTGGTTTCAGATTTATCTGACATGTTCGGCTCCGGTGCTTAATCTCCTTTGCTAATGCAAATAGGATATAAACAACTATAAATTAGACATTACGGGCTCTGTTGCACTCGTTTTCTCTTTTATCTGCGTCTGTAAATGCGCTGAGAATAAACGTCCAATCGGGCCCTAAAAAGCCCTTTGTATCACTTAACTCAAACTAGTTAGGTTCTAACTGGGCTCACACTTTCTTTGTAGTTACTCACTCCGCAACCACAAAGTCGCGCGAGTATACATATTAGTAGATACTCTGGCGACTAATTGAACCAAGTAATTGAAAAGGACTGTAAATACGCCTGTTTAGCGGAGCTATCATCAAGCCAATAGGGCCTCAGGCT
>JBLHXJ010000122.1:0-8488 GCA_047629535.1 Arenicella sp.
CTCCACGCTAGCACCATTGAATTTAATCGAACTGGCCGATGAAAGCTTAAGCATCAATACCGTACTCGGTGAGGCGCTAGCAACTTGGTTAGCCAACACAGAAATCGTCAGCCCTACCCCGACGCTCGCCAGGAGCTTCCTAGAGTCACAAAAAGCACTAAGTACTTTGGCCGATCTTATCCAGTCTACTTCGCCAGCAGAAATAGATTTGAAGGCCTTGAAATCTACTTTGAAAGCTATGAGCTGGCAGAAGAGATATACGAATCTGTCCGCCTTGGCTGAAGCCAGCTCGCTATACGATCGACTAACGCTTAAAGGTAAGGAACAAGCATTACAGCATAAAGACAGCCTTGATTCGCTGCATAAACGCATTAACAGACTACTTGGTACATCAAACAAAGGCGACCTAAAAAAGGCAAAGCACGAATTTTCCGCAACCAGTAAAGCCGCCAATAGCTATCAAGGTAAAGAGCGCAAAGTATTAGACGAGCGTTTACAAATGGCGTCCGAGATCGTTACTAAAATGAACGATTGGCAAAATTTTGCCACCGAGCCTAAGCTAATTGAGTTGTGTCAATCTATGCAAAAATTAATTAATTCAAAAATACATCCAGACAAGCTTGCTAAGCAGGTCGCCGAGCTACAAACCAGCTGGAAAAAACTCGGCCATACCGATGTGTCAGATGAACACTGGCAAAGCTTTAAAGTCGCAGCCGATCTCGCTTACGCGCCTTGTGCTAGCTTTTTCGAGCAGCGTCGAGCGACTCATAAAGACAACTTAGCAATGCGAGAACCACTATTGGTACAAATGCAATCGCTGCTCGAGCAAACCGAATGGGACGGGGCGCCAGATTACAAGCAGGTCGAATTACGCCTACGCGAAATCAATAATGATTGGCGTAAAATCACCGATGTGGAGCGCAAAGCGGGTCAGAAGCAATGGGATCGATTAAGTGCTATCCGCGACCAGGTTTATCAGCATCTTGATATCATATATGACCACAATATCGAGCAAAAAAATCAACTCATTGCTCAAGTAGATAAACTCTCAGAAGGCGTAATCAAAGACTCAGCTTTAGACAAACTAAAGTTATTTCAGAGTCGTTGGCAACAAGTTGGCGTTACCCGGCGCAAGCAAGACCAACAAGCATGGGCCCTGTTTCGAGCCGCTGGCGACAATCTATTTGAAAAAGTAAAGACGTCTCGTAATCAGAAACGAGCGATTGAAGATCAACAGATACAGGATTATAGAGACGTAATCAAACAACTGAATTCGCTAGCTAAAGAGGCTACCGACTTAGTCGAAGCCGACAAACAGTTCGAGCTACTTAGCCAGACCTATCGAACTTTGCCGGCACTTCCAAGTTCACTGCCTGAGAAGCTCCTCGAGCGGCTAGAGTCCGATTTTCTACGTGCTAGCGAAGCCTGCACTAATTCCCATGATCGAATTATTCAACGTTCACAGAACAGAATAATCGATAAACTGGGTGACAAAGCAGAGCTCTGTGGCCAGCTCGAGTCAGCCATAATTAAAGGCGATGAAAGCTTAGTCTCTGACCTTCAAAGTAAGCTCGGAAATATTGAAATCAGTGATAAAGCACTCGACAAACGGTTTAGTGTTCGACTTAATGCGGTAAGTGAATTAGATAAATCGCAGGCTAATCGATCACGCACACTGCTATGCATTGACCTGGAGATATTGCTCGATATCGCTAGCCCAACACAAGACAAGACGCTGCGAATGCAGATTCAATTAGAGCGTATGAAAAATAAAGGGATAGGCCATGCGACCGTTGAGAAGAGCAAAGCGTTATCTGCGGCCAATTTAGAGTGGTTGTGTCTGCCGGGTGCCGAACCTGAGTTACAAGTGAGCTTAGACAAACGTTTTCGAGCGCTAATGGCTAACGCTTAGCCGCTGGCCAAGCTAATCAGCTTAGCATGCCTGGGGTTATCCGCTGAGCGCTAGAATCTCCGACCTAAATCGCTTTAATTATCGTTAGCCATGATCTGATTCAAGTTTTTCTGAGCTTGCTTAAGGTCACGTAGATCTTTAGTTTCGAGCATCTCACAATCGTCCTTAATCATGTCTGCAATAGATGCTGGGTAAGCTCGGCAATCCTCTGGGCGGTCTAAATAGATGTCGCATAAATAACGCACTGAGTCAGGGTCTTTCTTAAGCCAAGGACAAAGCTCGATTAGCTCTTGCGAGCTTGGCTCAAACCAGATTTGCCCGCTGTCGTTTACAAACTTGGAAATATCAGGGCGAAAGCTATCCCATAGTTCGATATCTTGCTTCGATGCAGACAACTGCCCGTTGCTATACTTTACACAACACTTACCGCAAGCATTACAAGCCTTCATATCTTGGCGATACTTCTAGAGCCGCGACGGCGCAAAAAAATCACCACTGCGGCGACTAACATCTGAACACCGCCATACAGCAAGACGGTAAATAGAACCATATCACCAATAGTATTTGACGCGCCCACCACAACTGGAAACATTGACGCTTTAATCAACACGCCAAGATTTACATTACGCACTACCACTTCCATTTGAATCGCGGTTAGGTCGCTTTCAAGCAAACCAAAAACCTTCGGTAGAACCCACCCAGCTATAGTCAGTACAACAACGAATGCCACCACTAGCAAAACATTATCGCCACCAAAGGCATCGATATCTAAGCGGCCGGCGCTAGAAGAGCCAACAATGATCATCAGGATGCCGAATAGAGAGGCTCTTATGCACCAAGTCGAAATAGCATCAGCCTGCCTCGGAAACGCTCGCAAAATGAGCATACCAATAACCAGAGGTAGCAATAGCGTCAAGGCGATATCGTTGACGATTTGGGCGGTTGGCATGGTGAAATCAACGGGCAGGTACTCGGTAATTAGCAGCTCCAGAATAAACGGCGTTGTGGCCAAACAAGCCAAGGTGGTGATCGCGGTAATCGAAATCGATAGTGGGCTGTTGCCCTTCGCCATGTAGGTAAATATGTTCGATGTTGTGCCACCTGGGATAGCGGCAATCAGTGCCATACCCACGGCAACGCCACCAACAACACCGGCGATACTAATAAAAAAATACGCCACCAGCGGAACTAATAGTAACTGCATAATAGTGCCGATAGTGACCGATTTTGGAGCCTTTACAACATCGCTAAAGTCGGCCATCGTGAGCGTAGCTCCCATGCCCAACATTGCTAGTACCAGTTGAAATACCGCAAACCAGTATTCGTAGCTAATGTAAATCTCGCCCATTATTAATCCCTATTCTTCTCTATTTATTCTTTATGTTTTCAATCTAACGACGTTAATAGATCAATGATAAAGGAATTGCCTAATTGACGCTTAATAGATTCGCTACTGACGAACTCATCAGCTGAGCTTATAAATCACTAATAAGCGTTTGAATTAAATCAATTTTTTCATTTTCTTGGTGATAGATAGCGTACGCCTTTCTCTCAAAGATAGGCGCGCCTTTAACGTAAAAAAGTTGACCTGCTGCCACCGCTGAAGCGACTACCGGCTCAGCAAGATAAGCGCTGCCAGTGTTGTTTTGTAAATAATTAAAGGCGATACGACCTAAGCCGGTATTCAATTTACTCGCTCTTATCTCCGGAAATTTAGTCGCAAATTGCACCCCAAAATTTAGGCCCCAGTTGACGTAAATAAAGTGATTATTAAGTGCTGACTGAAGACTTTCCGCGGCGCGCGACGAAACCAGTCTCAAGCGTATTGTCTTAAGCGGCTGAGAAATCAAATTTAGGCCTTGCGGTGCATCATATACAAAGGCGAGATCCATGCTGCCGTTCATGATTCGCTCGAGCATGGTAGACGAGCCGTACGTATCCGCCGTGATAGCGAGCGGTAAATCCATCTTACTGACACTGGCTAACCAGTCTTGTAAGCTAATATCCCATAGGCCTGATAGGCCGCCAATGCTCAAGGTGTGAACAATATCCTCAGGCATAGCAACCTCATGGCGAGCCCGGCCCCATAGAGTCAGAATGCTTTTCGCATGAGAGACTAATGCTTCTCCACTTTTGCTCAAGTGAATATTACTCCGCTCTCGTATAAAGAGTTCGGTAGACAATTCTTGCTCTAGCGCTTTTATTCTAGCGCTAACGGTCGACTGCGAAACAAACAAATTCTCCGCCGCGCGGCCGAAGTGACGTGTCTTTGCTACTTCTAAAAAAGTTTTTAATGCACTGATATCCACGATGGCCTAATAATGTAACTTGAAAATCGGCTAGTAAATTTGCTTGTGTCGCCTAATTGCGAGTCAATCGGTAAAACCGATTATGACGTCCAAAATAATTCTTTTTACAAGCTCGCACAATAGGCAAATACTATTTCTGTCGTTAGTGGTTAACTCGATAGGCATTAGGCAATAATTTGCAACCGATAAACGTAATAGTATTGAGATTAGACCTACTCACTATCCCTAACCACTAGCGGCACCCGATACTCTTGTTGGGTGGCCTATCGCAGTAACTAAACGCGTTAGTCTATTTCGCTAGGCCACCTAGAATGACCAAGAGTTACTGTTGAATTTCACAGACCCGGATAAACAATGGCTAAGCAATCTGACGTTACGAATACACAGATCGAGCAAAATGAATCTAGCTACCCAAATGAGCCCAACTATAGTGAGTTAGAGGAATTTGAATTCGATGATGACGATTTTTTCGAGCAATACACCAAACATAGACCGAAAAGAACGACAAGATCAAAGCAAGCGCGACGGAGAATCGAACAATTAAGTGACGAGCGAGAATTAAAAAAGCGCTTAAACGAGTGTTATTTTGATGAATGAGTTAGCTCTAAACGAGCGCCAAGAACCTGCTAGCAAAAACGATATCTTAGAACTAACCGCAACAGCTAAGCTTCGCGCCGACAAAGTCAGAGAATATTTTATTGTGAGCTTTCAAGCACAGCAAAAACATCCGCCGCCTCTTTAAGACGCTTAATTTTATGAAAAATTTGTTTTGCTTCGGGGTAGCGCATCTGCAAGAAAACCAACCATTGCTTGGCTCGATTGCTAACGAACATCGGGTGCTTATTCTCAGTACTTCTGAGGTAATCTAACACCAGCTCTAAAACCTCATCCCATAACATTAATTGGTATGGCTCAGCGTCTACTCGAGACTGGATTTCGGCCGCCAAGTCAGGAAAAGCCATTGCTCCGCGGCCCAACATCAAATCTTGGCAACCGCTTTGCTCGAGAGCCTTAACGGCGTCATCGGCGGTCCAAATTTCACCATTAATCACAACCGGTAGACTGATTTTATCAGCCACCGACTTAACCACCGACCAGTATGCCGGTGGCTTATAACGATCTTCTTTAGTGCGCGCATGAATAGCCAACTCATTGGCACCGCCATCAATCACGTTTTGCACAACCTCATCGAGTAAGTCGCTGTTGCTAAAACCAAGGCGAATCTTTGCGGTCACCGGGATTGACGGGGGCACGGCATCTCGCACCGCCCGAATAATCTCGCCTACCCGCTGCGGTTCTCGCAATAGAACCGAACCACCATCACTATTGTTCACCGTTTTTGACGGGCAACCAAAATTAATATCAATTCCCGCCGGCCCTAGTTTGGCAACTCTAGCCGCGTTAATGCCCATGTACTTAGCATTACCGCCAAGTAGCTGAACATACACTGGCGTACCACAGGGTGTTGTACCGCCGTGCAGAAGCTCCGGCGAAAAGCGTCGAAATACATGATTTGGGATCAGCTGCTCGGTAACTCGAACAAATTCGGTAACGCAACGATGGTAGCCACCTATCTGAGTTAAGACGGCGCGCATTTGGGCGTCTACAACCCCTTCCATCGGGGCGAGTAAGATACGCATAGAGTTTATTTATTTAGTGGACGCAAACGGCGATTGTAACGTGAGCTGATGGGTATTTCGATACAACAAGCACACTTTATAACGTAGAATAAAAGTATAATTAAAATTAAAACACTTACCAACGTAGAGGCCCCCTATGAGCATGGATCTAGGCATCAGCGAAAAGCTGAAACCAATTTTAGAAAAAGTAACCAAACTGATGCAAGAAGAAGTTATTTCGGCTGATGTAGAGTTCCATCAAGAGGTCGGCAAGACCGGCAATCGATGGGAAATGACCGAGCGTCAACATGAGATTATTAACACTCTTCAAGCCAAGGCCCGTGAGCAAGACTTGTGGAATTTTTGGTTAACAGACTCAACTCGTGGCTACGGTTTGAGTACCGTAGAATACGCTCACCTTGCCGAGCAAATGGGCTGGTGTACTTTGGGCCCGCAGGTATTTAACTGCTCAGCGCCAGACACGGGCAACATGGAAGTGCTCGAACGTTACGGCAACGAAGAGCATAAAAAACAATGGCTTGCGCCACTGCTTGAAAGTAAAATACGTTCAGCTTATTTGATGACTGAGCCAGATGTAGCATCATCCGACGCGACCAATCTTGTATTTGACGCCAAATTAGAAGGTGACGAGTATGTATTCAATGGCGAAAAATATTGGTCTTCTGGTGCCGGTGATGAGCGTTGTAAGGTCTATATATTAATGGCGAGAACCGCCGGAGACGAAGCGCCACGTCATTCTCAGCATTCAATGTTTGTGCTCGACGCTGATACTCCTGGCATCAAGGTAAAACGAGCAATGACAGTGTTTGGTCATGACGATGCTCCACATGGCCATATGCACCTAGAATTTGAAAACGTGCGTGTGCCGAAGTCAGCCCTACTGCTTGGCGAAGGTCGTGGTTTCGAAGTTAGCCAAGGCCGCTTAGGCCCTGGACGTATTCACCATTGCATGCGAGCTATTGGTCAAGCTGAACGCGCACTAGAATTAATGTGCCAGCGCTCATTGACACGCGTTGCCTTCGGTCGCCCACTGGCTAAACTTGGTGCTAACTATGACATTATTGCGGATTGCCGAATCGGTATCGAACAAGCTCGTTTACTTTGCTTGAAAGCGGCTTGGATGATGGACCAAGGTGACCCAAGTGCGGCCGCGCCATGGATTTCGCAAATTAAAGTCGTGGCGCCGAATATGGCACTGAAAGTCATTGATGAAGCGATTCAGATGTTTGGTGGAACCGGTATCTCTCAGGATACTCCGCTGGCTGACATGTACGCGCAGATGCGTACCCTGCGGTTTGCTGACGGTCCTGATGCGGTTCATCGCATGCAAGTAGCGCGTAAAGAGCTATCAGCTTACAGGTAAGCATTCAGCAAGCACAAATCAGCCGCCAAGTTTGAAATATCCAAGCTTGGCGGCTTTTTTTTGCCTATCAGCTTTTAACTACTGCCTATTTGTTCTCAGCCTCGGCGCGACTTGATTCTCTAGCGACGTTCTAAATGGGTTTATATCCAAACCACCCCGACGTGTATAAAGAGCCTGCACGGATAACTCCTTTGGCTTGCACAGAGCTAATATGTCACAAAAAATACGCTCTACACATTGCTCATGAAACTCATTGTGCAGGCGAAACGAGATAAGATACCTAAGTAACGCCTCTCGGTCGATTTGCAAGCCCGAGTATCGAATCACAACACTAGCCCAGTCAGGTTGATTAGTGATTAAGCAGTTCGACTTAAGTAGGTGGCTGTGTAAGGTTTCAGATACCTGTTGAGCCTTTGGCAATGTACTAAGGAGCTGAGGTGACAAGCGAAACTCATCTATCGATATATCGATCTCATCAATACACTCCCCAGGCAGGTCGACTGCGGCGAATGAACGATTATCATCAGCCGTAAACAACTCAACTAATACGCTACCCTCGGCAATCACCGATAAATCATTTTCTAGCACCGAACAAAGCTGCTCAATACTGCTAAAACGAAATTGATTTAAACTATTGAGATACAGCTTAAACGACTTTGACTCAATAATATTGGCGGTGCCAGCATCGAGTGTAAACCGCCCTAACGCTACCTCTGGTTTACCTTTTGAGTTTAACCATGAAAGCTCATAGGCATTCCACACGTCGACGCCGTAAAATGGCTGACGTTCGACACAGCCAAGCTCGTGACGATTTAAACTTCGCGGCACCGCTTGTAGTAATTTTGGGTTATAACTACTTTGATAATCGCTTTGCTTGCCCAAACTCAAGTCGCCTAGTTGGAAACTGTCACTCATTCGCCGCACCATCGCATTTAAAAAAATAGCTGTCGAAAAAACAAGCCTGAAAATATGCTAGTTTCACCTAAACTGATACCGGCGTATTGCGTTTCACGCCTAGCTCAACACTTTGTTTTTCAACATAGTCAAAACACGCAGTCCAGTCGTCAGCAAAATAATCTCGAATAGCTTTTGAATGAGATTCGATAAGCAGCGGCTCATCGTCTAGCCACGAATCTGGAGCGAAGCGGGCTAGGCGCATAAAAATTCCAGACACACGAACCAGCACTTTTTCTCTGAGGTTTTTCCAACGGGTGTAATCTTCAAGCTTGGTATTGTCGAGTGTGGATTTATTTTTTTCTGGTGA
>JBLHXJ010000123.1:0-8463 GCA_047629535.1 Arenicella sp.
TCTGAAAGCGCATTAAACGCCATTCAGGTAAAGGGTAGAGTTTCGCCACTCCACCAGGCTTTAGTACGCGTAGAAATTCTTCTAAAATTTTAGCTAACTCAGCTTCGTCTTCGATCCAGACAAATAGCAGAAAGCTGCATAAAATCTGATCCACACTTTGGTCTGTAAATGGCAGGGCATCGGCATATGCGGAAATTGCTTTCTCACGCCCGGCCGGGGCAGAACTGAACTGGCCTCGGCTACCCATAGCTCGAGCTAACATGCGGTCTTTAAAGCTTATATCAATGTTCTCGGCTAGCAGTGGGTCGATGCCGTAAAATTCTATACCTGCCTGATGGCAAGCTTGAAACATTGAGTCGTCAGCGAAAGGCGTGTAGCCACAACCAATATCGATAATGGTTTTATCCTCAAGGTCTTTTAGCACCGTGGCGGCGCTCTGTGCTTGAAAAAATACTTTGCGGTAATACCAAAAAGGTCGAGCGGTATGCATCATGCTGATACCACTCTTCTCTATTGCGCGTACTTGTCGGTGCATCACCGCAAACGATAGGTTCGCTAACGGGCGACTAAATCGCTTATCTAATACGCCTTTTTTGATGATCATAACAACCATAGTGCCGTATTTTTACGGACATTGTAAGTTAGCCTTGGCAACATCAGCCTGCCATCAATCTTTAGGCTGCTCGACCTGGCTCGTTAATTTTCGATTGTAAGTGTACTTGTGTGATGTCAGATTTAGGTAATAAGCAGGCATCTCCTAATACCGCATCAAATACCGGTTGCCAACTATTCTGACGGTGTACATGTTCGGCACAAGCGGTTTTGAGTTGCTGCCAACCGGCTGGTTGCCCGCTTTTGAGTAAATAGTAGTGCTTTATTTTCTCGAGCCAATCTTCGCTGTGGTCGGTATCCACGATTTCACCGGTTAATCCCGGCTTTATGATCTCTCTAGGGCCACCTGTTGGTGTGACTAGACACGGTACACCACAGGCTTGTGCCTCGAGTACCACCATGCCGAAAGTGTCTGTATGGCTCGGGAATACCAATAGGTCGGCGCTGTGATACCAGCTAACGAGATCTTCTGGCGCGAGCCGGTTAGTGAAATACACGTTTCGTTGGCCCGACAAGCTGTCTTTTAGTTTAGTCAAATCTGGCCCGTCACCGGCGATCACCATATTGTATCTTTCTGGGGTTTCACGATTTGCTTGCTTAACTATTTTGCTCAATAGTTTTAAGTTTTTATCTTCTGAAATCCTACCAGCAAACAACAGCGTAAATTGGCCGTGTAATTGATGGCGGCGGACCATTGATTGCGGTGCTGTCGGCGGGCAGTAGCGGTCAAGGTCTATGCCGCGTGGGAATATCTCCATCTTAGCTAGGTCTAAACCGGCCCTTGTGAGTTTTTCAATATAGAACTTACTAGGTACAAAGATTAGATCTGATTGACGATAGAAATTATTTACACAATAGTCGGTGATGGTTGCCAGCGTTGGTTCATTACTTATGCGCATGATCTGCTCAGCAAAATCAGTGTGATAAATAGTTTTTACCGGTAAGTCCATTAATTTCGCACATAGCATAGCGCCTAAACCGAGCGGCCCCGGAGTCGAGATGATGATTTGGTCAGGCTGTTCTTGGATGATTTTACTCATCAATGTTAAGAGCGATGGAAATCCAATAGACTGGGTTTCATAGCCAGGCACGACAACTTCTTTTAGCGGATGAAAATTAAGTGTGTTGGACGGCAGCTGAACATCAATTTTGTCAGTGTCGACGCAGGTTACCAACTTTAGTTGGTAGCCGTGTTTGACGCTATGTGTGGCTATCTGACGCAAGCTTACCGAAACTCCGTTTAGGTCATCTATGGTGTCGGTAAACCATAAGGCTTTTTCGGTATAGTGCTGCTTTGTCCCTTCGATCAATGGTCGTTTGATATAGCCCTTAAGTACCTGATGCCGCATTGATCCTATAAATGGCGCTGCCAGCAAGGTCATTGGAAAGATACTTGCCAGACGGCTGAAGCCTTTAAAAATATCTCCACTAGGTAGTTGTTTTGAAAATACTGTCACCACAGAGCGAAACATTTCATCGTGTAATTCGGTAATGTGTTGATAGGCGCTAGGAATTTTTTTGGCTATATCGTCGCTCGGATTGTCGCTTATCTGACGTAACAAGTTATGCAGTGCTTGGTGAATTTTGCTGTTCTCTTTCTTTAAGTAACGTAACGATTGACTCTTTTTAAAACGCTTTATTAGATTGCCGTCTCGACCATCGAAAAACAGTTCAAGAAAGTCACTCATCTTCGTCTTTGCATACTTCGGGTCACGGTCGTTTCGGTAGTCATGTACATGTTTGACTACGCCAGTTGCGTATGATTCGAAGCTCCCATTCATGCCACCGGCTAAGCTGTTCTTATCGCGGATGCTGGTCAAAAATTGATCTATGGAGAGACTAATGCTCTGCGTGTAGGCGCTGCCGATTAAGATGCCGCAGTGGTCATCAGAACCGCCGGTAAAGCCTTTGACCCAAGGGTCCAAGCTGATCGGTTTAAGTTTATGTTTTTTAGCTAACTCGGTTAACTTTTTCTGATC
Organism: Arenicella sp.; assembly: GCA_047629535.1. Taxonomy (GTDB): domain Bacteria; phylum Pseudomonadota; class Gammaproteobacteria; order Arenicellales; family Arenicellaceae; genus Arenicella. The sequence goes on from JBLHXJ010000123.1 coordinate 2,592, forward strand.
AAGGTTTTGCAGGTACCGATGCAATAAAATATTGTTTTGCGCATCAGCGCCGCCGTTGATGGTTTCGAACACATCAAACAGTACTAGCAGTTTTTCAATATGCTCAAAGCGAAGTTTGCCATCTTGATCATATGTCGCATGGGCTACCGAGTAGGCGATACCTTGTGCCGATATATAGTCTCGTAAAAGATAAATACTATTGGCGATGGCAATTAATACATGGTACTGAGCCTCGTCGATCCCGTAAACCAAAATGTGGATTTTGCACTGATCTTCGGGGAAGTAAGTGGTGATTTCGCAGGATATAAAAGTATCACTGGGGTGATTCTTTAGTAGCTCTAAGCTGCCGCGAATATCATCATGGTCAGTTAGAGTAACAAAGTCCATGCCGCGAGATTTAGCTTGCTGATATACCATTTCTGTTTCGCTAAAACTTTCCGGAGAGTTGTATACCTTGTGACCCCAGGTGCTAGGGTAGTCAGAGTATTTAGAGTGAACGTGAAGGTCTACTTTTGCCATAATAATGTGTTGCCATTTTTGCGTTCGATCGGCATAAGCCGTTCATTTGGATATCGAAGTTTGTTGAAATAGTAGGTTTCATATATGACTGAAGGAAGACGGTTTTATGACACTTTGGTTAAAGCTCTTTAGGTTAAAGCCGGTAACTATTAATTTTCCAGCCGCTAGTGGTAAGTGCTCAACCAACAATCGGCGAAGCATGATAGTAGTGAGGGCGGTCTAACTTCGGCGTTGGAAGCCGATTGTGAGGGTGTCACAAGCCTTGAAACATCGATGGCCGATAGGCTTTTACGTTTTACCTTGTTGGATCAAACAAAATGCAGAGAGTAAATTCGTCGAAGATGCTGACCGGCGGGGAACTTTGTTCGAAAGCTGGGCGGTTAGACCGTAGATAGTTTTTAGCATCTGCTGATATAATCGATTGGCAAAGTATTGATAGCATCGCCAGCAATCGAGAACCTGCCAACGATGGGCAAAAATAATAGTAGTGTAATTATGAATAATCTCAAACTTGCAATATCCCTAGTTGTTTTCTTCTTCGCGCTGATTTTTTCATTATCCAGTGTTGCTGGTGTCCGTTCGATTTCAGGCGGTATCGATATGGTCGAAAACAATGTAACGGTTGGTAAAAAAGTGATGGTTGCTTGTACCGACGGATTTATTAAGCGAGCTATCGTAAAGCGCGATAACGATGAACGATGGTGCGACGCCAAGCTCGGCAGTGTTTGTGCTGCCAATCAGAAAGTCGCGGCAAGGCTGGTTTGCGGCAACGACTACCGCGCTAAAATAAGCTCAAAAAGTAACCTTGAGACAGGCAAAGAAGCGAGTGCCAAGGTGAACGCCGACAGTGATGAACTCGTAAAGCTTAAGCAAGAGTTGATGGAGATCGAGCTTAAACGATTAGATATTGCTGACAAAGCTCTTGAGCTCAAGCGTCGAGAGTTGCAGCTGCAGAAAGATGCTTAAGGCCAATTTGTAAAATTTCTGGTCGGCTAACAGTGTAGCGAAAAATCGCTTTTTTGGTCAGCAGCCTATATTCGGCGCTTAATGTGTACCGCAGCCGCAAGGCGCGATTGGCTATTGAATGATTAGCCTCGACGCTGATTACTTGCCATACCAACGCACCCATTCTCCGTGAAAACCGCTATCGGCTAAATGATGGCCAGATGGTGACAGTGAGTTCGGCATGTTGTTGACCCGCTGCGGGTTCTAAGCGCATCCATATGACTGGCGAGTATTCGCTCGCGGCATCGCCGAGTTTGTGTATATTTGCGCGAAAGTCATGTTGCTGTTGGCGACTAAAATATCGCCAAATAATTGAGTGGAAGAATACTCTTGGCCGTTCCATCGGCGCCTCGTTATATTGCTTTAGCAGCCATTGCGAAGCTTCGGCAGGATCAACTACTAGACTACTTTTAGCCGCATAGTCTAGCGCACCTTTGGCCCGTTCAATACGCTCTAATTGATCTGGCATCTCAAATATGTCTAGTTCAGGCCCGAAGCGTGAGGCAAGCTCTAAAAAGCCAGCCAATAATACGGCGCTTCTACCGATCTCGTTAGTTTGCGGTGGCGATCGTAAGTATTCGACAATGAAGTCTTGGTGGCGCTAAATTGAGCGACGTAGGGTGCTTTCTCGTAAGTCGCCTATGAGTAATTGGCGAGGCGGGAAGATCGCCTGCAAGCCTTTATCAGCGCCTGTGATTACAAGGTAGTGGAGTGCCGCCACAAATCTGAGCGCGATCGCATCGTCTTTAGGTGTGCCCGGCCAGCTTAGTAATGCTTGACCGATAATACTGCTTCTATTGTCAGCAATTACATTGCCAAGTTGGTCGAGCAATTCGGCATAGAATGGTGAGCCCATTCGCCTACAAAGATCGGATTGCGATTTGAAATTTTCGCAGATAGCGAAAAACGTATCAGTCATTTACTCTCCGCATACAAGGTTAATAAACAACCAACATAGGACTTTTTTTGAAAAGTATGGTTTAGGGTTTGTTCACTAGGCCCTAGCCTCATTACTTAGAGGCTGTTCCAGGGGATTTAGCACCGCTGAAGAAGCCGTGTAGAAATCGCTTTGCTAGCGAATCATTATAGTCAAATTTACTATTCAGCGTGAGCTACAAACCCTAACAAAGTCGACGGATGCTTATCGCTGGCGAGTAAAAAACCTCGGCCCTTTAAACGCACAATCCCCTCCCAGTTTCGGCCCTCAACAGAGGTCATTTTCAACTGGATGGGCGCTTGATCAACCAGCGAGATGCGTTTGTCTTCGAGTTGAAATTCCACCAGTCGTTCGACGTTGTAGAACTTTTTATGGCTGACACCTTGGCCAAATTTTTCAGCTAGTTGGTCCGTTGCATTGCGGCTAAATTTATCGCCGCTATACTTATAATTAATCGTCCAAAAACGTTGCTCTGCATCAAGCTCAGTGGCGTCCGTGATTCGGTAAGAAAGATTTGGGAAATCCAATTCAGAGAGACCTTGTGATAGCCTGCTGACCCGTCTTGCTTTGGGGTGTTTAACCGCACGCGAATCGTTTACTTCATGAATTGCGATAACGTCATCACCATGCAACACAATAGCTTCGTCGCCCATATTGATAAGGTTGCTTTGTGTTTTCAATTGCACCAAACGTAGTTGGTCTATTTGGATCTTAGGGTCTTGAGTGAAATCGATAACGCCGGGAACTACAAAGCTTTGGTAGCGGCCTAAGAAATTCAGGGCCTCGATTGAAATCCACAGCTTATTATCACGACAAGCGATTGCCTCGAAACCATCGAAAAAGGTAACCGCTTTACGCAACTCTTTTTCATTTATGCGTATTGGTTTAGGCTTCAGAGGTTGAGTTGATAGGCCGTCAATATAGTCGAGAATATCCTGTCGCTCCAAATAATAGAGATAGCTTTCACCATTAGGACTTAGGCGTTGAGGGTATTGAGGCAGCAATATTAACTTCCCTTGGCACCATGCTAGGCCTGATATTTCCGCCTTATCTTGATCGAGTGGACTGGCCAAGGCAATTATTTGAACCTCAGTTTCGGTGGCAGTCTGCTCTACCGCGGCTACAAGGTTGATTGATAGTGAAAGTAGCAGCGAGACTATTAGTTGCTTTAGCATTATGTGACGTCTGATCAAGTTGGATCTTTGAAGCTGTTGATGATGCTAACAAAAAAAGGGCCAGCGCATGGCTGACCCTTTCTATTGGTAACGCGAAGTTCAGATGATTAGAACTTAAATTCGATACCGATACGTGCTTGCCATACAGAGAACTCATCCAGTGTATCAGTGGTATTAGCACCTCTGAAATTTTCGTAGACAAATTGGCCTGCATCGTTAAGGCTTGATTCTACAACTTGCTCGCTTACGAATGGTGCATCATATTGAGCGCCCCATTCGTTGCTAAGCATGTTAAGAACGTTGTTGATCTTCAAGAAGATCTTTGGCTTAACGCCTCCAATCATAGGCAGATCTTGGTCAATACGTAAGTCAACGCGAGCGCTTGAACGAGCGTTCTCGTCGTTACGGCTAACGAATTGACCACGTGCCAAGCTACGGCTAGAAATCAGCTCATCAAAGCCTTGACGATCAAACCCATCAGCGTAAACAACTGCGCCATCGCTGGCCGTTGGTACATATAATAATTGACGTGAGCCACGGCTATTGTCTTCTAGCCCAGCATTACTCATGGATAAGCTAGTTCCTTGGCCATTTTTGTAAACACCGTAGACCGAGAAACGAGTCATTAAATCGCCTACGAAGCTACGCTCATAACCTAGGCGGAAGGTCACACGGTGAGGTGTGTTGTACTCACTAGTACCAGCCGTTAGATTGTTAGCGTCGTTAGTTGCCACGTTGTTGAAGTTAGAGAAAGCAACCGACGAATTCATGCCGCTGATATCTTCTGCATCAGAGTACGCGTAGCCAAGGTTCATGCTTAAGCCGTTTTCGAAGTCCTTGGCTAAACCGAATGAAAGAACTAGCGAGTCAGCATCTTGATCCGAGTTTGTTAGCATGAAGTTTTCGTCGCCAACAATAGCACGTAAGATTGGTGATCCTGCCGCTGTACGTCCAACTTCGCGCTGAGACAAATCTACATAGATAGCTGAGTCACGTTGCTTAGAGTAGAGAAGGTCAGCTTCCAAGGTGTAATCGCCTTTCAACGCTATGGTCGCGCCTAGAGCAATTTTGATTTCACTCGGTTGCTCGTAGTTAGGGTCAACTAGTGACAGACGAGTAGTTGCAGCATCGTCTGGTGTTGTTGCCGCTACTGCATCGACTAATGCTTGAGGAACGTCAAAACCGGGACGGCCCGCACCCGTTAGCTGAAGCTCAAACAGCGATTGGTCGAACGACTGGCGTTGTTGCACGTTTGTGATACCGTCGTTGCTGTACGAGTTAGAAATCCAAACGTTAGGGTTGCCGCCTGAGAAGACACCAACGCCACCACGAACACGGGTAGTATCGTTAGCATCCCAAGTGAAACCAATACGCGGCTGAAGAATGTCAACGCCATCAATGTTGGCATCATTACGGATACCGTTTTCAGCGGTAAACGCCGCATTAAACACAGGGCGATCATCACTGCCAAAGCGCTCATAGCGCAGACCACCAACAATCGTTAGGTCTAGGTCGTCGAAGAAATACTCGTTTTGAATAAACAATGTTTCTTGAGTAATCGTGTAGTTCGCTGCCGCATCGTTAGCATCGTTTGTTACGCCGCCGCTGCCGTAGAAAATACGGTTAGGTAGGCCAAGCTCGAATTTATCGATACCACTTAGACCACCTCGACCAGAATCGTCGAAGAAATCTAATTCGCCACCACTTGAGTGCTGTACGAACAGGTTGAAAAGGTCTAACTCGTCGCGTTCAAAACCACCGGTAATTACATTATTACCAACAAGATATTGTAGGTTGAATTTGATCAAGTTCGACTCATAGTTCAAAGCATTTGCTTGACGCGAATCATCGGCACCAAGATAAACAGTGTCACGATTAATGCTAATTTGGAAGTCACCAAATTCGTTGTCGCCAACCGTTTGTTGAATCGCTGTGTTTTCTTGACGGCCTAAAAATAACTCAGAAGACAAGCTGTCTGTCCACTGTGAGTTCAAGCGGATGATTGATGTCGTTAAGTCGCTACCACGGTTGTAGAAGTGATTAGCGAATTCAAATTCGTTGTCGTCGCCGTCTGAATTGACGATCGCACTGCCTTCAAAATTATTGTAGATGAAAGCGGCACGGTGATTATCATTGATGTCCCAGTCGATGCGAGCAATCAAAGCATCACGATCATTCGAGTTTTGCTGCGGTTGGCCGCCTGGATCGTAACCGTAAACGTTGTTAGCGATATCAA
>JBLHXJ010000124.1:0-8396 GCA_047629535.1 Arenicella sp.
CTGAGAAGCAGAGCAGATTTTATTGATCTGGAAAACCAGTAACGGTTTAGCAAGCTAAGTTACTAGAGTAAAACTCGGCTTAGAGTGCGCTGCCAATCTTAGCCATATCTAATGCAGCAAAGCCGCCGACAAAAGAGTAGCCAACCAGCCTTACTAAAAATTTGTCTAAAAAAAAGCCCGCCAGAGGGGTTGGAGTCTCTGGCAGGCTTACAAATGAAGGGTATTCTACCCCCCCAGTAATCTCGTAAAAACACGGGTTGGAGTTATTTTTACGAGCAAACTTTAAATTAGTTTAGAAATTCTGGCCGATTATTGCGCCATACCAATGTCAATCACGGGTAGAAAAACCTCGCGGGTCAACAACTCCTAATTAGTTTTTGCGATAAAGCAAAACGCCTAAACTCAGGCTGTTTTAGTTTTATGGAAAGTGTGAAATCGAATTATCATTTTTTAGTTTGTTACCTCAGGCGGACAACACTACGCCTGATACCCAAAAGTGTCAACATAAACGACACACTGCTGTCAACATAAATATGTCTTATTTATAAGACACATTTTGAGATCTATCGACGACCTGAGTTTGCGCTCAATCAGCAGGGAAAAGCCTGGAAAATATGAGCTTGATATCCACTCGATCCACAAGTTCGGCTATATTAATCGATTTTGTTAGCTCTAAAATACCTAGTGTAGATGCTAAATATGCAAGTAACTGTTCCGGGCTGCCGTTATTTTGCCGCCATTTCAGCGCTGAATCAGAGCCGTCTCGCTTGGACATGCGGCGCCCTTGCTCGTCTAGCATTAAGGGGGCATGTAAATAATTAATCTTGCTACCGCTCGGGCGCAACAGTTCGGCCAGGTAAACTTGCCTAGGCGTACTATCGATGAGGTCTGCGCCACGAATCACTTCAGTAATACCTTGTTCAAGGTCATCGACGGTAACGGCCAGTTGGTAAGCAAAAAATGTATCCGCACGCAGAACAACAAAATCACCACTATCCGCCTCCATCTGCGGCGATACTCTCAAGCGGATAGCGGGCGGCTTGCTCAGAGCACGCATTGCTATTGCATCAGCGGACAAAGCCTTACAAGTGCCAGGGTAAACACCAAGCTTGCCATGCGGCGCGCTTGCCGCAGCGTGAATATCTTTGCGGGAGCAAAAGCACGGATAAGTTAAGCCACTTGAATCTAGCTCAAGTAATGCGCGTTGATAGTGATCGGTGCGCTCAGACTGGTAAATAACAGGGCCGTCCCAATCAAGGCCTAGCCATTCAAGGTCACGCAAAATTTGATCAGCGCTACCGGCAACCACCCTCGGTAAATCGAGGTCTTCCATGCGCACAATAAACTTCCCGCCTTGAAGCCTTGCATGCAACCATGCCAGTAAAGCCGTACGAAGGTTACCCAGGTGTAAGTCTCCAGTGGGGCTCGGCGCATAGCGACCAACAATTTTAGGCGGGTTAGACATCAGCTGAGGATAGCAAGTTATTCCGACTCGGCCTACTGATCATACTGAACTTGAGTCGCTCTTAGGCATACCCTCTAGGGCGCCTAGCCCCTGCGCTCGGCACATACCACCGCCATGAATGGCGAAAAGCTAGCCTATGCATCGCGACAAGAAATCGTAGATTAAAGCCGCGCATTGAGCAACTGCCGAGGAGTAAGTTTCGACCGTTAGTCCTGAATGTAAAAGCCCTCGGCACCGATCGGCGCCGAGGGCAAAATGTAGAAAGCCGAGACAATGCTGGGTAACGGTTAACTACAAGACAATTGACTGTCTATTTTTCTTTAAGCAGCCAATTATCGAGGGAAATTTTACTTCCGCCTTGGGCCATTAACATCGCCAAGATAATCATCCATAAATAGTGCTCGTGGTTTTCAAAGCCGGGCACAAAAAATTGAATCACGACAGTCATAACCAATAAACCAAGCGCGCCAATACGAGTAAATAAACCCACGAACAACAAGATCGGCAATCCCAACTCACCCAAGGTTGCTAGGTAAGCTGGTATCTCAGGCGGAAATGATTCCGGCAAAAAAGACAGGATAAAGTCGCCGTCTTCGGCTGGGTCAAAGTTTTCAACGGTACTTTCAAGATCGTCAAATTTGGCGACACCTGAGCGCCAGAAAATTAGGCCTACGTAAATACGAGCCCACAGGTTGGCTAGCGGTGAAATGATGGTGACGCAGAATGATCCAAAGGCCTTATATAAATTTTTCATTTGTATCTCAATTGTTGTTAGTTATACCTACACTAGACGCGATATCTTGCTCTAGAGCAAATTCAGGTACCTCGCATAATCTAGACAGCCTAAGATAAATAGTCGAACGCCAGGAAGACCAAAACTTAGAACGTAATTTGTAACACGTCGCTAGCTAAGCTTAAGTAAGCGTATTTCAAACATTAAAGAAAGCGTTGTTGACAATGTATCTGCCGATATAGACCCTTGCAGACCCTCTATTGCTTGCAACAAATTTTGACTTTCTTCTAGTCCCTTAATAAACAGGGCCTGCTCGGCACCTAAAACTAGAGATTGGACTTGGTGACCGAGCTTATAGACCAATAGCTGATCTTGGCTTTGCTGTAAATCTATCGAGACCTCGCCTTCAAAGCTCGGCAGCGACTGTCGTTGGATTTCATAAATAGGATAGTCAGAGTAGATTAATGAAACGCTATCGTTATAGCTCACTGAGCTGCTTAAAAGCTGCTCTTGCGGTATTGAACCAGGTTCAAGAGCATCCGAAACAATACTGAAATAGCTGTTGTGCAAGGCCCACTCATAGCGCATTAGATCAAATAAATAAGGTAGCTTTTCGAGCCCCTCTAGTGAGCCGCAAAGCTCGGCCAAGCTCTCTCCGTAGAGGTGTATATTACCGGCAGTCGGTGGCGCATTCTGAATAAACACCTGAGCCATTTGCTTAAAAAAATCAGCGCCAACAACACCTCTTGTCGCAGGGTAGACCTCTTGCAAATAATCTTGAACCGCAGCGAATACATTATTTTGATAAATCCATATTCGCTGCTGGTGTTCAGGGCGGGCCGTCTCTAAAACCTGATTCAGACTCAGTACGCAATTTAAAAAATCGTCTTGCGATTGAGCGAGGTCACTATCTTGGCTGTCGGGAAAATCGACCGGCTTAGTAATCGAGGCCAGTTCGCTAGGGTACTTTTGTAACAACGCATTGGCTTTTTGACACTCGCTTACTAACACTTCAAATTCGGGGAAATCAGAATCCCATTCGAACAATGTGGGCCTTGCCCCATGTACCGATAGAGCGTGATCAAACAGCTCCCACACAGGATCATAAACAGTTTGATTATGAGTGTCGATTAGCACGGTTTCACTGATCCCTTGGTGCTCTCTTTCAACCTCTGTATAACCTGCCAAATGGTACTGGCCAATCGACTTACTATTGACCGCATCGATATAAGCCACGCCGTCGCGACCAAGGTTAGCCGCACTGACGTGAATATTATTAAGGTCCATCAATAAGCCGCAACCGGTGCGCTCGGCCAGCGTATTTAGAAACTCAGGCTCTGGAATTTGCAGCTGATCGAAGAGTAAATAATTAGACGGATTTTCGATTAATATCTGCCGGCCAAGAGCGGTTTGCATTTGGTCAATGTGTTGGCAAACTATGTTCAACGACTGGCTAGTCAGGGGTAGCGGCAATAAATCGGGAAGGTGACGATGCGAGTAGGCGCTCCATGCTAAATGCTCAGAAACAAGAACCGGTTCGAGCTGGTCAACTAGCTTTTTAAGCTCAGCAATATGCTGCTGATCAAGATCATCAGCTCGGCCTAGTGATAAGCCGACACCGTGCAATGATAAGGGGTAGTCTTGGCGCAGCGTTAGTAGCTTTGCCCTGGCGATGGACTCGCCAAAATAATTTTCAGAGTGCGCTTCGAGAAAGCCAAATTTAGAGTCCGTCGCATGGTCGATGCCTTCGACAGACGAAAACAGCTCAGGCCTTATTCCTAGGCCTGACTTAAGCGCGCTAAGCATATTTTCATTATTCAAATCTGCACCACCCATTAGCATATTAGCCGCCAAATACTAAAGTCTTGTGAGCCAATACAATTAGATAAGGCAATGCAGATTCAAATAACCTAGCCGATCTACGACTCTGCTTTCTTCTTTGCCGCTTTGACCACGCCACCAACAATTTTGTCACAGGTTCCTTCAGGTACATAAACCCATTCGTTTTTATCGCCGTCTACTTCTGCCTGGCCCGCACAACCATGAGAATTGGCACCACAGTCGTTCATACCCGCTTTAGCTACGCCTTGGCATTTTTCATAACCTTCTTTGCCTGCGTGAGCCAGACCAGTATTAGCAACCAGCGCCATGGCTAAAATTGAGGCCGCCGCGGCCGATGCTTTTAAATTAGCTTTCATATAAATACTCCATCCTATTAATTATAAAAAAAATCAAAGCTCTAAAAAGAGCTTTAACGGACATAAACAAGTCTGCCGATATAACGCAATCTCGCTTAGATAGACTCGCCATGTTTGTCAACTAAACGGCCGCCAGCAACGGCTTGGTCAGTTTGCTCGGCAATTTTATCACAGGCTTTTTCTATTTTCTTAGCGCTGGTGCCTTCAGGTGCTTCAGCGCTAGAAGCGCAGATGCTTACGATATTACCGCAGGTGCCAACGGGGACTTTAATCCAAGCACCGACCATGTTGTCGTCAGTTGCTTGACCTTGACAAGAAGTCCCTAGCGTTTTAACAGCGCAGGCATTCTTGCCGCCTTTTACAATATCGGCGCAACGCTCAGTCGAGGCCGCTGATGCCACGCTAGACGCGCCAAGAAGAGCCGCTGCCAATACTGAAGTGGCAATTGCTGAGCCTAAAGTTTTCTGTGAATTGCTAATTATTTTTTCGTTTTTCATGATGTATATGATCTCAATAAATGAATGTTTCAAATGTTACACTGCTAAAGAACCAACGATTATCCAATAGCTTACAACTATATTTAATCTTTCAACACTATTTAACTTTAACGTTGAGAATAATTAACGTTTGTCATTAATCGCGGGCCCCACAATGCTACAAACTCTGCCAAACACTGACATTTATACTGTCGATGCTCTGTATTACCAGCCTCAACTAGCGTCTATACATCTAGTTCGCTCGAATAACCGCATCGCGATTATCGATACGGGCACTCAATATTCGGTGCCTCAAGTATTTGCTGCACTGACAGAACTAGGCCTCAGCTATAGCGATGTTGATTACATAATTCTCACCCATATCCACCTCGATCACGCCGGTGGCGCCAGCGCACTGATGCAACTTTGCCCTAATGCGCAACTCATTGTGCACCCAAAAGGCGCTCGGCACATGGCCGACCCGAGTAAGCTAGTCGCTGGAGCAAGCGCAGTCTACGGGGCCGAAGAATTTGCCCGCCTCTATGGCGAGATAGGGCCAATCGAGGCTAGCCGTATTCACCAACCAGCGGACGGCGAGACGATTGATTTTGCTGGTCGCGCGCTAACGTTTATCGACACTCCCGGGCACGCCAATCATCACCACTGCATCATCGACGAGCAAACTAATAGCGTCTTCACCGGTGATACCCTCGGCGTTGGCTACCGCGCACTTCGTGACGAGAACCACTCGTTCGTTATGCCAACCACCACGCCGGTGCAGTTTAACCCCGACGCGCTGCATGCCTCCATTGATCGGGTTATGAGCTATACGCCCGGCACCTTATATCTAACCCACTATAGCTCGGTCACGCCGAGCGCGAAGATCATTGCTGGCCTGCACGAGCAACTCGACGACTATGTCATGCTCACCCAAAAATCAGCCGATTACGGTGATCAGTTTGAAGCGGCATTGGCTAAAGAGCTAAATGAATACTTAGTACGGCGCTGCATCAACGAGCTAAGCAACGTAGATGAAGCGACCGCACACCACTGGATTAAACTAGATGCCGATCTAAACGCACAAGGTTTGGTGTTTTGGTGGCAACATAAAAGGGCGGCTTGAGCCAATCGCCTTGGTCGCTTAAATGATGCTGAGATGCGTGCCTTAAGGGGGCTCTGACCAGCCACACTCGGCAGCGCCTGAGCCACTTTCAGCACCCGAGCAGCATAAACACGTTTTGTAGCACTAAACACCAATATCTTATCTGCCGCTAAGCGCTAGGACTGAATCCGACCGCTAAATCTGACTTCCTCACTAGAGCTAAATCTAACAGTTGTAATGCTAAATTTGATCATATTATTAGCGCTAAATCTGATCATATTATTAGCGCTAAAACTGTCACCTTGAGCGCAGCCGAAAGGTCTCTCAACGCCGATTGCTGCGCAAACATCAAAAACACCCGCATATGATCGGTCAATAACCCCAATCCAAGCCTATTTTCCGCATCAATATCGGGTTAAAATCTCGGTCTGTTAATGGCCCGCCGATCAGCCATATATTGGCGAAAAGAGAAAGCAACTTGAAAGACCAGTTACAAGCCCTGTTTAGTCAGGCGATAAATCAGCTTAAGGCTGACCAAGTAATACCCGTTGAACACGAGGTAAGCATTCAGTTCGAACGCACTCGTCAGAAGGAGCATGGGGATTTTGCCACTAATGTAGCCATGACGCTTGCCAAACCTGCCCGCCGCAATCCTCGCGAGTTGGCTGACCTAATAGTTGCCGCACTGCCAAGTGATCCTCTAATCATCAAGGTTGATATTGCCGGCCCCGGTTTTATCAACCTTTTTCTGGCACAAGATGCCCGTTACTCGGTTCTAAATAGCGTATTCGAACAAGGCGATAGCTACGGCCTAGGCGAGCCTAATTCAAAGCAGAAAATCATGGTTGAGTTTGTCTCGGCCAACCCGACAGGGCCACTGCACGTTGGCCATGGTCGCGGCGCAGCTTATGGCGATGCACTGGCACGCGTGCTCGCCGCCGCAGGCAATACTGTCGAGCGAGAATATTACGTTAATGACGCTGGTCGTCAGATGGATATTCTTGCCGTTAGTGTTTGGATTCGATACCTGCAAGCCAATCATATCGCGGTTGAATTGCCTGGCAATTGCTATAAAGGTGACTATGTCAGCGGTTACGGTGTAGACCTAGCCAAGACACATGGCCAAGCCTATGCCGTCTCTATTGAGGCTTACGATCATGCCAGCCTAACTCGCAGCGCGTCTGCGGCGCTGACTGAACTTGAAGCCATGTCTGAAGCGGCTTTTGAAGAACAAAGAAAAGCACTGAATTTATCAGCTGATGAATTTACCTTGAAGTTCGAAAAACGATTTTTAGAAGAAGCCTTGGATAAACGAATTGGCTTTGCCAAATCGCAGCTCGGAGACAAAGGCTTTGAGATTTTCTTTAAACGTGCTCTTGATTCAATCCTGGATGACATTCGCCATGACTTGAGTGAATTCGGCATTAACTACGACACCTGGTTCTCTGAGCGCTCACTCTTTGATGATGGCAAAATCTCCAAAGTCATCGACACACTAAAGGCGTCTGGCGACGTCTATGAAAAAGGCGGCGCTTGGTGGTTCAAAACCACCGATTACGGAGACGAGAAGGACCGCGTAGTAGTGCGAGATAACGGCCAGCCAACCTATTTTGCATCTGACATCGCTTACCATGCTGATAAGCTTGAACGAGGCTTTGACCTTGCGATTAACGTATGGGGGTCAGACCACCATGGATATATTCCGCGCGTCAAAGCATCACTGGAAGCACTTGGTCTAGACAAAGAAAAGTTGAAGGTTGTGTTAGTGCAGTTTGCGGTACTCTACCGCGGCACAGAAAAAATTGGCATGTCAACACGCAGTGGCGAATTCGTCACGCTACGAGAATTACGCGATGAAGTCGGCTCTGATGCAGCGCGATTCTTTTACGCGCAACGTAAATCTGAGCAACACATGGATTTCGACCTTGACCTTGCCAAGTCGCAAAGTAAAGACAACCCGATGTATTATGTGCAATACGCACATGCTCGAATTTGTCGTATTTTCGACAAAGCGGGCGAACGAGGCATTGATACTAGCGCGATAAATCAAGCTGATTTCAGCCTGCTAATCAGCGATCAAGAGAATACTCTACTAACCTTACTGCAGCGCTTCCCCGAGTTAGTGCAAACCGCGGCGGTTAACTATGAGCCCCATCAAATCACCTACTATTTGCGTGATTTGGCTACTGCGCTGCAATCATATTACGCTTCGACAAAAATTCTTGATACTGGCGATGCTCAACGTAATGCGATGCTCGCGCTATGCTCAGCAACCAGACAGACGTTGAAAAACGGTCTTGGCATCATTGGTGTTGGCGCTCCTGAGTCGATGTAACACAGCCTATTTATAGAAAATCATGCCACAAGCAAGACGCATTAAACCCAAGCCCAAAGCTAGTCCTAAAAAGGCCAAACAGAACCG
>JBLHXJ010000125.1:0-8287 GCA_047629535.1 Arenicella sp.
AAGTAATACCTACCTATTAGAAAAGCACTTTCAATGGAACGGAATTCTTGCAGAGCCTTCCAAAGCATGGCATCAAAAGTTAAAAGAAAACCGAAGCTGTAGCCTTGAATTTGATTGCGTTTAGCATTCTAGCGGGCAAACACTCAAGTTTAATGAAGCAGAAATAGGAGAATTATCGACCATAGACGAGTATAGCAATTGTGACAGCATGTCGGATAGCCGCATCAATGGCAATGTCTATGACGTGTCTACGATTTCTTTAACGGACACGCTTGTCAAGCATGAAGCGCCTGAGTTCATTGACTATCTATCAATCGATACGGAAGGTAGTGAGTTCGAGATACTAAATGCATTTGATTTCTGTCGCTACAAGGTGGCTATTATTCATATTGAGCACAATTATAATGCTCCTAAGCGAGAAGCGATTCTCGAATTGCTTACAAAGCATGGTTACACACGGCGCTACCAAAATTTCTCGAAGTGGGATGATTGGTATTACCGAGATCAACTAATCAGTACAGGGCAGCTCGAGTAAGAGAACCCCATGGTAAATTCTAATTCATTATGAGAGTCCCCAAAGTCAAGCGACATTCGCCTGAATCAAATCATCGGCAGGCTAACTCAAAATCAAACTGTTGGTGAAGAGGCGAAATGCAAAATATAAATTTTTGGAACGGCAACAAATCGAATGCCAGACAGAGCTATGAAACCGAGTTGCTGCAAGCCTGCTTGAAGGTTACGCAACAAGACTACGGTTCTGCCAACATTCACATCGACAATAGCAACTACCCGTTGGCCGCAGACGAGGGCAATATTTTTGCTGCTGGTGCCGACATTCTGGTCACCGTGGCCGGCAATCTTAAATTTAAAGATAAACAAAAGATCGTAATTAACCAGCCGCTGACTAAGGGTTTGTTGGGCTACCGTCTACTGCTAGCCAGAGATGAGTCGCTCGAGTATTTCAAAAACCTCAAAAACGAAGCCGAACTACGCGCGCTCTCCATAGGCATACCAGAAACCTGGGCCGATGCCGAACTCTTCCGACAGAACAAATATAATGTAGTTGAAAAAGGCACTTTCGATGATTTGTTTCAGCGCCTGAAAGACGGCGCCTTCGACTATACCGCCTTGGGGGTCAATGAGATCGAAGACGTTTTTAAACAACGCGCCAAACCGCTTGGCGGAATCAGTATCGAAAACTCGCTGATGCTCTACTACCCGTTTCCGTTAGTGTTCTATGTTAATCACCGCAATCCGGGTTTG
The DNA here is from genome assembly GCA_047629535.1 of Arenicella sp. Lineage (GTDB taxonomy): Bacteria > Pseudomonadota > Gammaproteobacteria > Arenicellales > Arenicellaceae > Arenicella. The sequence goes on from JBLHXJ010000125.1 coordinate 1,264, forward strand.
GCGGAGCGCATTGATAACGGTTTGCAGAGACTAATAGCGGGCGGTGAACATGATCAAATTTTAAATAAGAATTATGGCCACGTAGTGCGGATGTTTAATTTGAAACAGCGACGCCGTTTTACGCTATGCAACCCTATCCTACCTAAGGAAATGGCAAGCTTTAAGTCAACATTGCTGGATTAACAGCACTGGCAACTATTTAATCGCTGCAAATTAATAGGCGAATACTAGATAAAGATCGCCAGAACAGAGCGTAAAGCCGCTGCCTTTAACATAGCGAATTGGCTCGCTATTGATAAGCTATAGAGATTTATTCAAAAGAAATACAAATATTTTTGTAACCTTTTTGGTGGTCAAACGTATTAATAAGTAACAAACAAAAATAGCCTGAAGAGTAGACATATTTAACCGCATGAGATTCCTGTTTCGAACATTAGTTAACCAAAATCAGCGGCTTGTGTACTCACAGGCTATGTATATTTTGGCGAATAAAAGTGATGCCGAAGATGCAACCCAAGAAGCTTATGAACGTTTATGGAAGCACATAAATAAACCACAACAGCAAAACCAACTCGATACAGAGTCAGGCAAAGCATGGTTGTTGCACGTTGTTAGAAATATTTGTATCGATAAATTACGGCTGCGCAAACCTACTTCGCATGAAAATCTTGATGATCTACAAAGCGACAGTATAGACGGCGAACCAGTTGCCATGCTGGCCAAGAAGCAATTGAGCGCATGGCTTAGCAGTGCTATTGAGAAACTAAAAGAGCCTTATCGCTCATTGATTATCTTGGCTGATTTACAACAACGCTCGATTAAAGACGTGGCTAACACGCTCGAGCTTAATGAGAACCAGGCTAAAGTCTACATTCATCGCGGAAGAAAACAACTACGTGTTCTTTTGCAGGACGTCGAATTATGAAAGATAAAGAAGCAGAATATTTAGACACCCTATTCAGCATGTCGTCTGACGAAATAGATGAATCAGAAATAGATTTTCCGTTAGTCGATGTGCCCGAGGACTTGAGCGACAAGCTATATGCCATAACACAGCCAGGTCTAAGCCGCTCTGACTCAATCAATCAGCCCAAGGTTAAGTCATGGCCCAAGTTTGCCAGTGTTGCAGCCAGCTTATTAATGGCGGTTGTGTTAGTGCAAGTTTACCAACAACAACAAACGCTAAAGCAGCTTGAGCAAGCGCAATCAGATTTAGCCACGGCACTTCATTATTTAGGCGAGGCCAATCAAATTACGCGCGCTCAGATGCTTAATACGCTGAATAAAAATATGAAAAAAGCCGCCCTTACGCCAGTAATAGAGATAGGTCGAGATGCGGTATTACCGACCGTTGAATCATTAGAGTCTGCAACTAAACGATCACGCCATACCCTATGAAACGTACGCTCACAGTTAATCAAAGAGGAACCCATGAGAAATTTTAAACGAATACTTAGTCTTAGCATTTTTACATTACTGTTTACCGCATCCGCATCCGTTTATGCCAAGTCAGAAGGGCAAATTGATTTTGCCGATTTGTCCTCTCACTACGGCGAACCAAAAGTTGAAATCAACTTAAGTTCGACGCTGATGAGATTGGTTGGCAGCTTTGCCAAAAGCGAAGATCCAGAAGTCGCTGACATTCTATCGAATCTAGAGTTTATCAAAGTTCGAGTTTATAACTTAAACGGTAAGGTTGATAAAGCCAACGCAACTATCGACACAGTAAGTAAAAAATTAAGAGCCGAAAAATGGGAAACCTTAGTAACGGTGAACAACAACGAAGAAAATCAAAAGGTTCGTATCTTTAGTAAAAGCACTAATGATGTAATTGACGGCATTGTGGTAATGGTCGTCTCACCCGAAAAAGAAGCTGGCGAAGCGGTCTTTATTAATATTGTTGGAGAGATCGACCCCAACAAAATAGCCAAGATTACCGATACTCTTGACATCAATATTAACTAGAACAATGGCTTTTCTAAAATACACTCTGATAACCCTTGTAACACTAGTGCTAATAGGTAGTGCATGCTACTTATTAGCATCGGGTGGCATGCAGTCGAAACCCGGTTATACCAAACTAGACCTGCCAAGCTGGTTATCGACCAACACGACAGTCGCCTTAAACTTAGGCCCGAGAGGTCTAAAACCAGTGCGATGGATGGTTAAGCGTGTGATTAAAGCTTCTGACCACCAATCAGAACTATCTGGAAAACTGATCACCAGTGTGATGCAAGATTTGCAAGGCTTGCAATTACGACTCTATGAAGTTGAAAATAACCGGCCGGTTTTTGAGCAAGCAATTGATGATTCAATCGTTACATTAAGAGAAGACGGCTGGCTAACATTGCTTAGCGTTCGTGAAGACAATAAGCGGATCGTTGTAATGCAAGCCGAAGATAAGGGTTTGATCTCAGGTGTATCGGTATTAGCCATTACCCCAGAAAACGCTATTTTTGTTAATCTTGTCGGGCAACTTACTCCCGAATCGATTGCGATAATTGCCGAAGGCCTTGACCCTTCTAATCAGCCAAATTTATTTTGAAAAACAAGCGACCTTAAACCCGCATGTATTGAGGCAAAGCCGCTTAATTATAGAAACCTAATACCCACTGTGCGCTATGGAGGGCCGGTGATCGGCTGTTGTGAAAATTCCTTTCTCTTCGCTTGGGTGTCCAGCTTCCCTTTGGGTGTCCAGCTTCCCTTAAGCTTAATGATGGTGTACAACTTCGCCTGAACGCAGGAGCCCCTCTTCGACCGCTATTGGCTAGTGACTTAGTCAATACTGGCAATAAGGTGTTCTGCATGCGAATCACCCAAAATCAAAATCTTCTTGCTTTGCTCTGAACCGCTACCGATCAGGCAGTGTTCAACTCGGTTAGCTATATTACGAGTCAAATACTCATCTTTAGTTGGAGATTCATAGCTAATGAAATCGTTATAGAACAACGTCTTCTCAGGAAGTCTCTGCGTAAATCAATTATTAAAATGTAGAACTAAGCCTATGACCCCAACCAATAAAATAGGTTTGAATAACAGGGTGGTCAGAGTTTAGAGTATTTCTAAAGCAATTGATAAATTTTCACACCGCTTAGTTAATTGCATATTAAACGAGTCTAGCAATATCATCAAAATGTCAGATTCCCTTTTTATTTTATAACGACATTAGCGGCCCATTAAGAGAGTCGCTTCAATCGAGCCTGACACGATCAAATTCGTGAATTGGGACTGATCACCCTAAGTTAAAGAAGGCTTGAGGCACATCACTAGACAACAATATTAATACCGATCTGATCAGCCTTACGGCGAGTCTCTTGCTTGATCTTGCCGATCACCACGTAGTCACATTGATAGCCATTTTGGTCATCAAGTAAGGCCATTGCATTGGCTTGGTTCATCGTCACAAGTAGCCCTCCACTGGTTTGCGGGTCAAGTAATAGCTCTAGCCGCGAACGCCACTGTTGGTTCGAATAACCGACCTGTTGTTCCACAATGTTACAGCGAAGCAGATACGGCTCAAGTTGCGGATACAAGCTTGATCGCCAACCCGCCTCAGCCAAGCCCAGCGCCCCCGTGAGTAGCGGAATGTCCGCTAGGTTCAGTTGCGCCAACAATAGCTTATCCGTGCTCTTATTCGCGCTATCAAGCATTTCTAATAGATGACCAATCAAACCAAAGCCGGTGACATCGGTTACCGCGTTAGGGCTGACGTGTTGCAACTGCTGCATAGCGCGGTGATTAGACAGCAACATACTCTCATAGCAGGCATCGACTGCCGCTGCAGCCGCTTGCCCCTGCATATCAGCAGCCATTACCACCCCGGTGCCCAACGCCTTACTAAGTAATATCAAGTCACCGGGCTGAGCACCAGACTTGCTCCATTGCGCTCCAGGGGTTACCTCACCGTTAGCGACCACGCCAAGATGGCTCTCGGCGCCCTCGCTGCTATGCCCGCCCGACAAGCTTGCTTGCGAGCTAGAGAGCGCGGCCTGAATACCGCGTAACATTCTAAGGTGATCTCGCTGCTGAAGGTTTGTGCCACTAAACGCCAGATTGATCCAGGCTTGTATGTGAATCGGGTTGGCACCCATAGCATAGATATCGCTCAATGCATGATTAACGCAAATCTGCGCAAAGCAAGACTCATCAGCCATAAAGCCACGAAAACCATCGATCGTCTGTACCGCCAAGGTGCCAGGCGTTGGCTGCCATAGCGCCGCGTCTTCAATTTCATGCGACCCAGCGGCCGAGAGAATATCTAGATTCGCCGCCAAAAGCTCGGGGCCTAATTTGCTGCCGCAACCGCCACACGGCATCGCAACCGCTTGCTGGCCGGCATCTGAAATGGCTGCCGCAATTGGCATGGACATAGGCAGCTCGGCAAACTGACGCATAAATCTCTGGTCAATTGAATCTTTCCAACGCCATACCCAGCGACCTTTCACGGCCATGCCATTGCGGCTCGCGATTGCCACCTTATCGCCCAAGGCGAGCAAGCTTAGAAAGTCCTTCTGCAGTTTGATATCTCGTAACGGTTGACCGGCAAATAAGCGTCGTAAGTTGTGCTCAAGGTATGGCGCCTGCCTAACCGCAAACACCCCAGCTTTTGGGCGCGGATCGTCGACCATTTCGGCAATATCACCGACTGCGAACACCGACTTATGCGAGGTGCTCTGCAAGCTTTGGCTGACTTGTATAAAATTGTTTTCGGTATGCGCTAAAGTGCCCGCATTCAGCCACGCAGCACCGACCGCACCAGTGCACCAAATTCGTTCATCTAAGCTCAGTTGTTTTCCAGCCTCATTGACGACACCTGCCTGGGTGACCTCGGCGACTGAAAAACCTGCATGTAAGATCACATTGCAGTCGCGCAATGACTGCTCGACTTGGCGAACAACTCGATCCGGATAACCCGGTAATATGCGCTCACCGCGATAGATAAGATGAAATCTTAAATGGCGCTGATGACGCAGGCGATGCGCCATGGCAAGCACCAATTCAACGCCGCCAGCGCCCGCACCGATAACGCCCCAGTCTGTTTTCTGCTCGGTTTTTTCGCTTGCTTGCTCGCTTGCGCCTAAGGTTTGCAGCAAAGAATCCCAACGCCGCTGAAACCCAGCAATCGGTTTTACCCCAACAGCAAACTCACTGGCGCCGATTATTCGTTGATCTGGGGTTGAACCGATGTCGATCGACAACACATCAAATTCAATGCCCGCTTGGTCTTCAAGGTAAGCGCGCTTGAGGTCAGGGTCGATACCCTCGCATCTGGCTCGCACCCAGCGGACGCCCGCTCGTCGGCATAAACGGTTAAGGTCTATATTAGTTTGCGCTAATGAATAATGGCCGGCTACGAAGCCTGGCAGCATTCCCGAATAAGGGGTCAACAATTTTTCTGAAACTAAGGTGACGCGAACACCCGCAATGGGGCGCATGGCCAGCGCCTTGATGAGCAAGACATGCGTGTGCCCTCCGCCCAATAATAAAAGATCTCTGGTCAACATAGTTAGCGCGCAGTTTGCTCGGAAGCGTCTAAGCTAGGCGCATCAGGCTCTGCCTGAATACGCTGGGGGTTGCGGTCAAGCCAATCAATAATTTCAGACCAACTGCCATCCAATGCGAGGCGTGGCTCAGCGTTCTTCTGGTATTTCGCATATAGCCCATCATAGTAGTCTGTCAATAACATCTCGATCAACTGATAGAAACCACTCGCATCGTTGTGATCACGTAGCGAATTAGTGGCGTCGTCAAGTACCTCGGACATTTGCTGAAACTTCAGACCACCCAATCGTTTCTTAATCCGATTGAGGCTGTCCAATACGTTTTCATACAGCACCGCATAAGGGTCGTCGCTGCGGCTGCGGTGATGTTGCAGACTGTATTCAACATAGTCTTGATACAAACGGGCAGCGCGGTCAGCAACACTTGCCTGTAACAGCAATACCGGCGCGCGTGCCATGGCGTTCTGCAGCACCTGAGGCAAATGAATTCGACCGATTAGGCGCGACTCTGCTTCTATCAACACTGGCGAGTCACTGCGCGCTTCGCAGCGTAGCCAATCAATTATTATCTGGTTTTCCCAATCGATTTGCGCTGGTTGCGATTCAAAGGTTTTTCCAAACGCACTGCCTCGATGGTTGGCGCGGCCCTCAATGTCGATGGCGCTCGGTCGCTCTTCTATCAGTTCGGTCTTACCTACTCCTGTCGGACCACTCAATAGAATAATGTTGCCTTGTTCGCATAAACGCTCCAATTGCTCAAGTAAATAGCGTCTCAGCGCTTTATAACCACCCTCAATCAGCGGGTAGTGAAACCCCGCATCGGCAAGCCATTGCTGGGTGGTTTGCGAACGTAGTCCACCACGAAAACAGTAGAGGTAACCATTTGGATTTTCGGCAATGAACTGCTGCCAAGTGTCCATGCGATGCGCGCGAATCTCAGGCGTGGCCAAGCGCAAACCTAGTTCGATTGCAGCCGGTTGCCCATGCGCGGCATATTCAGTGCCAATAAGGTGGCGCTGTTGATCGTCTAATAAGGGACGATTGATTGCACCAGGAAAAGCACCGGCAGCAAATTCGACCGCCGCCCGCACATCCATCAGAGCAACATCTGTAGAAAATAGCGTACCGAACTGTTCGGCACTCAGATCGTCTCTATCGCTATCCGGCATCAGTTATTTTCAGTCAAGTTGAGCATGTTTAAAGTGTACCGTAGACGTCATCACAAAAGTATTTAAGATGCAAAAGTAAAAAGCGGCGATGACTAGAGTTTTCACCACAAGGTTAGACAATAAATCAATCTGCCCTCGACCCAAGTGGCACTGAACTTAGACACTCATCTTGAGTCAGTTCCTCATCCTCAACGGAACGTATGTCACCCTGACGCAGGCGACACCAGGAAAGCAATGCCTGTCACCCTGACGCAGGCGAAGGGTCTCGCTATTTTGATTAGATCCTTCGCTACGCTCAGGATGACGTGTTTCTATTACAAAGGATCGGTGGTTATATTACAAAGGGTCGGTGGT
>JBLHXJ010000126.1:0-8182 GCA_047629535.1 Arenicella sp.
CTGAGAGAGCGGCACTAAAAGTAATGACTCTCGCTAGCCGATAGCGCTTTTATAAAACCCCAGCGTTAGCGCTTTTCCAGAGCCCGTTAGCGCTTTTCCAGAACCCGTTAGCGCTTTTCCAGAACCCGTTAGCGCTTTTCCAGAACCCGTTAGCGCTTTTCCAGAACCATAGTCTGGCCGCTACGATTCATATTTAAACGATTCAAAAATGTCATACCTAATAGTGGTATCTCAGGAAAGCCGCCTTCAATAACACCTGCCCTTATATCCTTGAGCACTATTCCACCGACGCTGATGTCATCAATGTTGATAATATACATATTGGCTCGACCTGATGCGGTAGATGCATAGCCGTGCTCACCACTTTCATATTCTATGCCCAAACGCTTGGCTTGCTGACTATTGAACACCACTAAGTTTGCACCAGTATCGACAAGAAAGCGTATCGAGCGACCATTGATCTCACCGTTTGCTTCAAAAAAACCCACTTCGTTTTCATATAACACAATTGACGTGGTGGTGCTTTTTGCAGCGGAGCCTAATCGGGAACTCAGTATAGTGGTGCCATTTAGCCGCAGAGTCTCACGCTTACCCTCTACTTCAATCACCGCTTCGCTGGTGTTCGAGCTAATAACCTTAATACCCATATAAGTAGATCCGGCGCGAATAATCTTTGCCTTCTTGCCATCCACTGACAACATAGCACGGTCGTTAAAAAGCGCGATGGCAGCGACCGTTTTCGCATCGGCCTGAGCGACCGTGATCAGACTAATGAGTAGTAAAATTTTTATCCAACGCAAACTCTGTCACCTATTCGAATTTTTCAAGCCCCTTATAAATATGGGCTTTGGAGCCATCTATTTTCAATAACATTAACTCAGCAGTGACATTACTTGCAACTAACTCTCGGCATTATCTACTCAAGGGGGGCAACTGAATGTGCTTGTGACCTAGAGCTTGCCTAAAAGCTCACACCCCTATTTTGATGTCGATATTAACAAGACCGTTAAAATTCAGCTGCGGCTCACATTATCTCTTCAAGGCGGTCAATGGCCTCGGTAAGAGTCTCAACCGGGTACACCTTAATGTTTGATGAAATATTCTTCGGCACATTTCCCTTAGGGCAAATGCAATGCGCAAAGCCTTGCTGAGCGGCTTGCTTGATTCGCTCTAAACCACTGGGAACACTTCTCACGTCGCCCGAAAGACCTAACTCTCCAAACGCTACCCAGTTATGAGGTATCGCTCGATCCTTAAACGAAGATACCATCGCCAGTACCACCGGCAAGTCGGTGCTTGGGTCAGTTGAACGCAGTCCGCCAACCAAATTGACGTAAAGCTCTTGATCATACATCGCTAAATCAGCGTGCCTGACTAAAACAGCTACTAACATGTTTAAGCGGTTTTGATCGATACCAACGGCTAGCCTTCTGGGGTTGCCTTGGTGTGAATCGATTACTAAAGCTTGAATCTCCACCAATAGTGAGCGAGAGCCTTCCCAAAGTGATGCCACCATCGACCCAGGTTTAGGGTCGCGACTACGATCTAAAAAGATCGCTGACGGGTTGGTTACCGATTTTAGATAGCCATTGTCTGGCATCATCGCTAATAAGCCCAACTCACTGGTTGAGCCGAAGCGATTTTTTGCCGCTCTGATTTCTCGAAAGCGAGAGCCCGCGATTACCTCGATCATTAACATCACATCGCCAATATGCTCTACCACCCTGGGGCCGGCAACCGAGCCATCCTTAGTCGTATGACAGATGATAATCATAGCTACATCGTTTTGCTTGGCATGCTGAGTAAGAACCTGCATGCACTCTCTAAGCTGCCCCACGCCACCGGGAGCGCCTTGCACATCTGGGTGAAACATCGCTTGCAAGGAATCTATCACGACAAACTTGGCTTTAGTCTCAGTAATCATCGACAATATTGCCAGCACGTCGGTCTCAATCGCCACATTCAGGTGTTCAGTTTTAAGCTTAAGCCTTATTGCCCGTCGGCTAATCTGGTTAGCCGACTCTTCCGCTGAAACCAAAAAGCAATTAAGCTTGTCACTCACTTCACAAAGAACTTGAGTAGTCAGTGTCGATTTACCGGCACCAGGTGTACCGGCTAACAGGATCACACTACCGGGTACAATTCCACCACCAAGAACTCTATCGAACTCAACATTATTACTTGAAAACCGTGGAGAATCCTCAGGTTTGATATCGCTTAACTTGCTGACCGATTCTTTAGAACCCGAATACCCTCGAGCCATAGCTGAAGCAGCTCCGGCACGGCTAGCCGATTCTTTAAATTCTTTAATCGTGTTCCAAGCTCCACATTCACATTGCCCTGCCCACTTAGAGTGATTAGCTCCACACTCTGAACAAATGAAATGAACTGTCGCTTTTTTTGCCATTTTCCTGACTTCCTCTAAATAACAATACGTTCGACTCGCGGAGTGATTCCGCAAACCAACTCATAGGCAATAGTGCCCGACATTTCAGCAATAATTTCGACTGGGTTATCAGCACCCCATAGAATTGCATGATCGCCAACTTCGGCTTTTAGCGCGCCTAAATCCACGGTAATCAGATCCATCGACACACGACCAATTAATGGTACGTACATACCATTAATCAGTACCGGCGTGCCGCTCGGGGCATGCCGCGGATAGCCATCGCCATAGCCGCAAGCGATAACCCCTATTCGTGAATCGGCATCCAGAGCGTAACGACTGCCGTAACCGATTGGGCTGCCAACCGGTAAACGCTTAACCGAGATCAACTTACTCTTAAAGGTCATCGCAGAGCGTAGGCCTAAGCTCTGCGCCGAGACACCCAGTTGAGGTGATACGCCGTACAAGCTGATTCCGGGGCGGACGATGTGCTGCGCTTGCTCAGCAAACGCTACCGTGCCGGCCGAATTCATTATACTCAGCTGACTAAATTGGTATTGCTCCGCAAACTTCAAGAAACTTTTAATCTGTCGCTGATTGCTGGGGTGATCTGGGCTATCAGCATTGGCTAAATGGGTCATGGCGCTGACCGATTTGATGCCACCTTGGGCAAGCAAGCGAGGCGCGATCAGGTGAGCATCATCGATACATAAGCCTAAGCGCCCCATACCGGTATCAATCTTTAACCAACAATCCAAGTCAGCCGCTTGATCCAGTTCAGAGAGAGCCGCTAGCTGCGCTAAATCATAGATCACCGGTCGTACTTTTTGCGCCGCCATAGCATTAAGATCATCGACCGTGAAGGTCGCAGATAACATTGTAATCGGCTTATCAACGCCTTGCTTTCGCAAACGCGCTACGCCATCGAGGCTGCTTACTGCAAACTCATCTGCGTTCGCCAGTGCCGCAGCCGCGGCCTCCATGCCATGACCATAACCATCGGCTTTAATAACCGCCATGACTTTGGCTGACGGCACCCACTCTCTTACTCGTTGTAGATTGTGCTCGATCGCTGCTCGCTCTATAAGCACGTGCACTGCTCGGTTATTACTCACTTGGTGGCTCACTGAAAGTCCTAATCTAAAACACTATTCGTCGTCGTCAAAACGCGGGCCAGCGTAGTTTTCAAAACGAGTAAACTCGCCTAACCAGGCTAAACGCACCGTACCAATTGGGCCATTACGTTGCTTACTTATTATGATTTCGGCAATACCTTTTTGATCGGTATCAGGCTCGTAAACTTCATGCCGATAAATAAACATAATGATGTCGGCGTCTTGCTCAATTGCGCCAGATTCACGAAGGTCAGACATCACTGGCCGCTTATTTGGACGTTGTTCTAAGCTACGATTAAGCTGTGACAAGACAATAACCGGGCACTCCAACTCTTTCGCTAAGCCCTTTAGCGCGCGAGTAATATTGGATATCTCAGTAGTTCTATTATCGTTGCCCGAGGCGCCATCGTTACCGCGCATCAACTGCAAATAATCTAGCATGACCAAGCCCATACCCTCTGGGTGTTCAGCGGCTAAGCGACGCGCACGGGTACGCACTTCTAATGGCGACAAGTTCGGTGTGTCGTCAATGTAAATATTTTTATCTTGCAGGATGCCAACCGCCGATGTCAGCTTCGGCCAATCATCACTTTGCAGCTGACCCGTTCTTAGCCGTGTGGCGTTAACGCGGCTCAATGACGACAGCATTCTGGCGGCCAGCGCGGTTCCCGGCATCTCCATACTAAACACTGCAACCGGTTTATTTTCTTTAATCGCCGCATTCTCAACCAAGTTCATAGCAAACGACGTCTTGCCCATTGAGGGGCGCCCGGCAACAACTACCAAGTCACCTGGCTGCAAACCACTGGTTTGTTTATCAAGATCAGTAAAGCCGGTGGCTGTGCCGGTTACGTCGACTTTGCTGTTAAACATTTCTTCGATCTTATCGACCGCTTCGGCCAACAAACCGTCAATCTTGCGAAAGCCCGCCTTCGCTTGATTGTTATTCTTGGCAATTTCAAAAATAACCGATTCGGCAAAATCTAAAACTTCTTCAGGTGTTCGTCCCTCAGGCTGATACGACTTTTGAATAATATCGTTAGCGCTCTCAATCAAACGACGAAGAATCGCTCGATCACGCACAATTTTGGCATACGATTTTACGTTGCCAGCATTCGGAGTGTTTTTAGCTAGCGACCCTAGGTAAGCAAGACCGCCAATTTTATCCAACTCACCTTGATGGGCGAGTGATTCAGAAACCGTGACGACATCGGCCGCATCGCCTTTTTCGTCTAAACGAACGATTTCGTTATAAATTAGTTGATGATCATTGCGGTAAAAATCTCGCGACTCCAACTCGGAACTAATATCATCAATAAAACGATTATCTAACATCATTGAGCCAAGAATAGACTGCTCAGCTTCAATCGCCTGGGGAGGCAACCTCAGTAGGTCTTCTTCGGGTGTCGAGTGCTCGGCCATTAGTGTTCTTTACGGTGTTTTATGCAGTTGGTAACTTTAGCATATTCCGAGTTTGATAGGAGGAGGATAAGGCTAACTTAGCGAGGATTTAGTCGCCATTCTCAGTTGCAGAACGAATACAACGGCGAGACCGTTAGGCTTAATTGATAAGCCGCCGAGGGACTATGTGCGCTGATAACATACCGCGCCTTACTTGGTAAGCAGCAAAAACCGACAGGCATAAAAAAAGCGAGGCCAAAGGCCTCGCTTTTTTAAACACATTGAAGAGTTTGCTTATTCAGCAACAACTTTAACGTTAACGCTAAAGCTTACTTCTGTATGTACTGTTACCGCAACTTGATAGTCACCAATCGCTTTGATCGGGCCTTCTGGAAGTTGGATTTCAGCACGAGTCATCTCTAGACCTTTGGCGCTGAATGCTTCGGAGATCTCCACCAAACCAACAGAACCAAACAGCTTGCCTTCAACACTAGCAAGGCTAGTAATTTCTACAGACTGTCCAGACAACTCTTTAGAACGAGCTTGCGCCGCTTGAAGTTTGTCAGAAGAAGCTTTTTCAAGCCCTGCACGACGCTCTTCAAAGGTAGCTTTGTTCGCTTCAGTAGCAACCGTCGCCAAACCTTGAGGCACAAGGTAGTTACGTGCGTAACCAGCCTTAACGTTTACCAAATCACCTAGATTGCCTAAATTGACAATTTTTTCTAATAGGATTATTTGCATGATGATCTCCTATTTATGGCCGTCAGTGTATGGAAGCAAAGAAAGGTAACGAGCATTCTTAATCGCAGACGCAAGCTGACGTTGAAAACGTGCAGCTGTGCCAGTGTTACGACTTGGAATGATCTTACCAGACTCAGATACGAACGATTTCAAAGTCGCTAGATCTTTGTAATCGATATGAGTTGCGCCTTCTGCCGTAAAACGACAAAAGCGACGACGCATTTGGCGAAAACCGCCGCGTCTTTTTTTAGGTGCATTGCGTTTCATTACTTAGCCTCCTCTGTTGTTGTTTCTTCAGCAGCAACTTCTGCAACTTCTTCAGCAGCAACTTCTGCAACTTCTTCAACTGCAACTTCTTCAACGGCAACGTCAGCAACGTCGTCTACTGGAGCGGCAGCGGCAGCGGCAGCAGCAGCTTCAGCGGCAACTTTAGCTTCAGCGGCAACTCGAACAGCTTTTGCTTCAGCCGCTTTTGCTTCAGCTTCGGCTTCAGCAGCACGGGCTGCATCACGCTCTTCGTCACGTACGCGTTCAGCGTCGACTTCTTTCATCATGATCGATGGTTCAGTCTCCGCTTTCTTCATCTTCAACACGAGGTTACGGATGATTGCATCGTTAAAACGGAATAGGTTCTCAATTTCGTCCAAAGATTCTTGGCTTACTTCAACATTCATCATGATGTAGTGAGCTTTGTGGATTTTATTGATTGGATAAGCTAACTGGCGGCGACCCCAGTCTTCGTAGCGATGAACGGTTCCGCCGCCCTGCTCGATAACGCCTTTATAGCGATCGGCCATTGCGGTGACCTGCTCGCTTTGATCTGGATGTACCAGATAAGTAATTTCGTAATGTCTCATTTAGAGCTCCTCACGGTTAAAGAGTTTCCCGCTTAAAAAGTACTGGCTAGCCAATTTACACAAATAGACCTTGAGCTTTTAAATCGAATTCAGTCTTCGACTTAAACTTAAATAAACAGTGAAACAAGGAGTTCGGCCACAAAAAGCTAACGTAAAATAACGCTAAACCCTTATATAACCTTGGTTTTCACCGAAAATCACCTAAGCGATTTAGCAGCGAAGCGCGATTCTATAGCAAAGCCCTTGAAAACTAAAGGGTAAGATCCGCGAAAACAACGTAAAATAGTCGCTCTACACTCTTATTAACGTCAAGCTTTATAGCCAAAAAAATGAAATATCAACTCGCTGACCATGTTTCGCTAACCGAAGTCGATGATGAAGCCGTGCTGCTCGACCTTCACTCAGGCGGCTACTTCGGCTTAAACCACATAGGCGCGCAGCTGATGAGCCACCTACAACAGCAGCAAACTATTGAGTTCGCCAGCACCTCGATCGCCGAGCAGTATCAAACTCCAGAGGTCACTGTTAGCCGAGATATCCATCTATTGGTGCAACAATTGTTAGATCAAAAACTGATCGTTGCCGTTTAAGCTCGAGATTACTTTCTAAGCAAAGATATGTCGCTCAATCGCACCTCAAAAGCTGAAGCCGAACAACGCGAACTTAAATATTTCGCCAGCTTGCTTATCGGTAAAGTGTGCGCTGAGCCACCGATTAAACCAGGCGCGCTGCTGGCTAAGCTCGATTACCATGGCATTACCCTACTCGCCGCCGAACAACAAAGTTTGCCGTCCGCGCTGAGCTCGCAACTGGCTCAGCGAAAAGCCATGATGGTCGCGAATGACAAGCTCAAGCAAATTGAGTTGGCGCTATTGTTTGATAGGTTCAGCGAGCAAAACTTAAACGCGGTTTTATTCAAAGGCAGCGCCTTAGCCTACACTATCTACGCAAAACCTTGGTTACGACCTCGTACCGACAACGATGTACTGATTGCACCAGCTGACCGACTTAAATTTGATGCGGTTTTGCAACAACTCGGTTACCGAAGATTATTCGCAATGCAAGGTGACTACGTCTCGTATCAGAGCACCTATGGCAAAGCATTAGTCGGCGACTGTTTCATGGATATTGATTTGCATTGGCAGATTAATAATCGTCAGATGTTCTGCAACACCTTTACCGTTAAAGAGCTTAGTAACAATGGCCGTCGACTATCACAGTTTGGTGCTACGCGATTACACCGCTCGGCGGTTATACCCAGCAATGTTGACAGCGTACTGATCGCCAGCGTTCATCGCTTAGGCCATCATCATCAAGAAGAACGTCTTGCATGGCTCTACGACATTCACCTTTTACTCCGCAGCTTCAGCAAGCAAGACTGGCAGCAGCTGGCTAATCGAGCGGGTCACAAGCAGATAAGTGCAATCACTCTAGACGCGCTTAAAACAACTAATCTCCACCTGAACACTGAGCTTGATGATTCGGCGATCTTGCAACTTGAGAGCTCGGCCTTAATGCCAGAAGTAAGTTCAATATTCTTAAACCGAAAACTCTCTGAGCGCCACTATTTTTGGGCTGATTTGAAGTCCATGTCTACGCTTAAATCTCAGCTTGGCTTTCTACGAGAAAGTGTCCTGCCGTCACCTGATTATGTACGCCAGCAAATGAATTCGCGCTGGGCC
>JBLHXJ010000127.1:0-8166 GCA_047629535.1 Arenicella sp.
GCCAGAATTAGAAGCTTTGATGCCAGAATTAGAAGCTTTGATGCCAGAATTCTAGGCTTTGATGCCAGAATCATGGATAGTTAGTCTTTGCTTGAAAATTAACACAGAACCACGGCGCATGAAGGTGCTGGCCAGATCGAATTGTGATACGCGGCACAGTAAATTAAGCACTGGCTTATCACTTTTTATTTGCTTGCCTATACTGAGTAGGGCTCATTCCAGAGTGAGCCTTAAACACCGAATTGAATGAAGATATAGATCGAAAACCAACATCCAGGGCGACCACTAGCACGGCTTTGTCTGCTTGCTCTAACAAAGTCTCATAAGCTTCGTCCAACCTAAAGCGACTAATAAACTGATTGAAATTTCGATAGCCGAGGTCCTGA
This sequence comes from Arenicella sp., assembly GCA_047629535.1. GTDB lineage: Bacteria > Pseudomonadota > Gammaproteobacteria > Arenicellales > Arenicellaceae > Arenicella. Next base: position 387 of record JBLHXJ010000127.1, read on the forward strand.
TTAACCTTCTGACGTAACTTACTCTCGCTCCAACCTATCTTATCAGCCAAGGTTTTCAGCCGCAGGCTATGGTCAGCATAGAGCCGCTCGGTCGTCATTCTTTCGAGCAGGTAGGCAATGTCGCTATCAACTGGGGCCTGTCCTGGTGAGGTCGGTGGCCTGACCAGTTCAAAGTCTGGGTTGAGCTTAATAAAGGCAATTAGAATTGCTGATGCATTAAAGAAAATGGCTCCATCCACAATCAGGTAGGCCGCCACCGAAATATACGGAATTGAGAATAGTTGCACCAACAAGAGCGGCATCGTACTCCATGCAATGCTCCCGACTAGAAACAATCGTAGGCTAGCGCGTTGTGGAATTAGATCATGCTTGCGCCCACGCATTACAATGTGAATAGCGCCAGCCACCATAGCTAGCTTAATGGCCGCGGTGATCGATTGAGCGAAGGAATAATCTGAGAACCCAAAAAGGTTGGTATGGAACAATAAAGAGGTAATCATATCAACTGTGACAGCCAGCTTCACCGACAACGGAATCGGCAGGTCATCTTCAAACAAAACGCATACAAATAGTAGTAATGCCGAGACAATTAAGCCTGTAGGGTACATAAACAAAACACCGAAAGCCGGCGCTATATCTGAAAATATAACAGGGACCACACTATCCCAGAAAAATCCGAGAAATAGAGTTATACCAAAAACGCGCACCCGAATAGGATTTCCCGAAGAGCCTATAAGATAGGCTAGTACCAGTAGCTGCGACCCTGCCGCTATACGCAATATTGTTAAGGCGATCTCCATTATTACACCAGCCGCCTTGGCCGATAATGTGACAATAGGTCGCTAACTCCAGCAATCAGGCGGAGGTTGCTAAAATCACATATTGATGTCAACAGCGACACAATCATTGGACCACTCACTACCAACCCCGATTTAGAATCATTATTATTTGGTATGGAAACACGGCGCTATAGACTTACCGCGGGCTTTGACTCTAGACTAAGTCCTCATGCAATGCCACCTTACTGGAGTGATACTAAGGCTCAGCAGACGAAATTTTAGCGTCGAAAACCCATAAAACCCTAACACTGTCGCCACTTATCGACACCTGTTTGATCGCGATGTTAATCTAATAATGCCCGTCCAGTGTTAGACTGATCGTGGCGTTGACTAATACCGAACGCGTGAAAAACCCGAATAGAGTTTAATCAAAGCAATCAATACAACAGACCATGGCTGAGAAAATCATCGTTATTGGTGCCGGCGTGATCGGCGCTTCCACCGCATTAGCATTGAAACAGGACGGTCACGCGGTTACCTTGATTGACCGAGACCAGCCTTGCGCAGGAGCATCTTTTGGCAATGCAGGCGCTATCGTCAATGGGTCTTGTGCGCCAACCGCAATGCCTGGAATTCTGTTTGATGGGTTGCGGATGATGACTCAATCGGCCTCGCCTTTTTCAATACATCCGGCTTACCTACATAGGGCCCTGCCTTGGTTACTTCGTTTCGTCTGGCAAAGTCGCACGTCAGCGGTTAATCACAATGCGCAGTATCTGCATGCTCTGTCTCAACATGCCGTGGCAAGTTGGCAACAGTTAGTGGGGACAAGCGACCTATCATCATTGTTTAGAGCAACTGGTTGGTTGAAAGTCTATGAGTCTGAAAAAACCTTTGCCAACAGCAAAAAATCCCGAGAATTACTCGATAAATTGGGCACACCCTATGAGCTACTTAATGCCGCACAAATTCGCGATTTGGAGCCAAACTTAGCCCCCATCTTTGCACGCGGGCTTTATCAGCAAGATAGCCTCAGCATCAGTAACCCAGAGCGACTGGTGAGAGGCTTGATTGATCAATTACTCGAACGCGGTGGAGTCTATAAACAATTTTCGGTCGATCAAATAAAAGTGACCGACCACGGCATTCAACTGAACGGCCTTAGTGGAATGTTAAATGCCGATAAAATCGTTATTGCGGCGGGTGCCTGGTCGCGACCCTTGGCCAGCCAACTGGGCGACCATATACCGCTTGATACCGAACGTGGCTATCACCTGATGCTACCGCAATCCAATCAGGGGTTACTCAGTCGCCCGGTGCTAAATGAAGAAAGCTCGTTTGTATTATGCCCAATGGAGACCGGCTTGAGAATCACCGCCCAGGTAGAGTTTGCCGGCTTGGATATCGCCCCAAACTACAATAAAATTCGAAGTTTATTGCCTGCCGCACAACGCATGCTACCTAAACTAGATATTCAGCAAGACTCTGAATGGATGGGTTTTCGGCCTTCACTGCCCGACTCACTACCAGTACTTGGCTTTTCAAGCCAGTCGAACAATGCTATTTATGCCTTTGGGCATCAGCATCTTGGCATGACGCTGGCCGCTATTTCAGCGCAGGTTATAACCGACTTGGTCGCCAATCGTGAGCCTCTAATTGAAATTTCAGCCTACCGCTCAAGCAGGTTTATTACACGACGAAAGAGTTAAGATTTATTCTACTGAGTTCCGCCGTTGTGCTGTAGAGCAAGATTCAAGACTGACTGATAAAGTCAGTCGAGCTTAATCTTCCCAGCGACTGGCGAATTGAGCATCCACCTCAAATTGTTGGCGAATAATACTCATTCGAGTCTCAAGCCCAGCCAACATAGACTGAATCGCCGTATCTGCCCTAAAATCTTGCATCAGCGGGTCAACACCAGGCAGCCAAAAATTTCTCCAGCCCTCGTCGATCGCTTTTTGCATGAACTGGCGAACCAGCTTCTGGTCATTCTGTAGCGCAGCAACCTGAGCCTTGCGGAACCAATTTTCAGCCTTGTTGTCTTTCTCGCCTTCTAATTTCTGATCTAGGATTTTTTCTACTTCAGCGATTATGGCTTTAGAATCATCCAGTCTTCCGAGTCTCTTATAAGCATAAGCAACCGCTATTTTCGCTACCGGTCGCACGGCCATCGTGAAGTCATCATGCATCGCTGCTCCTACGCGATAATCCAAGGCCTGTTGGTAAAATTTTATTGCTCCGTCAAAATCCTGCTGGTAATAAGCCGCGAGTGACCTAAGGTAATAATCGCTTTGGTTGCGAATCTTCAGATCAAAAATTTTGTTAAGATACGGAAGCGCCTTTGAACCATCTCCCTGAGCCGCGTAGCGCTGAGTCTTGGCCCATATAAATCGCGCACGATATTCGTCTGGCGTGCCGGCTTCTGCAAGATCGAGCCACTTATCAGCACCCTCAAAATTTCCAACATTTGTATAAAGGCCCGCTATTTTTACGGCCATTGAAGGATCGTTATTTAAATCATAACTTCTTCTGTATTGCCTTATTGCTTCGGCAATTTGACCGCGACTATCACTCATGCGGGCGACAAGTATATAGGCATTTGCATAAAACGGATCGGACTCTACAATTTGACTAAACACATTCATTGCCTCGGCATCGCGACCTTTTTTAACGAGTAAATTTGCGACGTTATATCCAGCTACAGCCGACTTTGGATCTAAGGCGAATGCCTTTTGGTAGTACGACAATTGTTGGTTGTCATCCGCTTGAATACCGGCGAACCACATATAGGCCATAGCATAGTTCGGATTAAGCTCTATCGCTTTGAGCAGAGCAATTTCGGCCGCCGGCTTTTCATCTTGTTGACTTAAAATCAAGCCTCTACTGGCCCAGGCAATGCCTAGATTTGGGTCTAGCTGTAGCGCGGCACTTACGGCACTTTCAGCTTTGGGTAATCCTATCGCCTTGTCAACAAAACCATAATTGACCTGCAACGTATTCGCGTCAGCAAGGCCGCTATAGGCTAAGGCGTAATTTGGGTCAGCATTAACCGCTTCCTGAAAATACTTCGCTGCATCTTCAAGGCCTTGTTCGGTGCGCTTTGATAAGGCAGCTTGCCCCATGCTAAAGGCGATAAGTGCATCCGCATTTGCTGATTCGTTACTGGCCGGAATTTCGACCTTGCCCCCCAGTGTCAATTTAAGCTGATTGGCCACCGCATTCGAAATTTCATCTTGAATTTTAAACACATCTTTAAATTCTCGATCAAAGGTTTTTGACCAAAGGTGGACGCCATTAGCCACATCAATTAACTGAGCCGTTATTCGAATCGTATCGTCCACATCATTCTTGCGAACACTGCCCTCCAAAATAGTCGATACGCCCAGTTCTTGGCCGATTATCTGAACGTTCTTACTCACTCCTTTATAAGCGAAAGACGAGGTTCTAGCGGCTACCTTGAGGCCGGAAACTCTTGACAGCACATTAAGCAACTCCTCGGTTAGGCCATCTGCAAAATATTGATCTCGCGGTTCGGCGCTAAAACTGACAAACGGAAGCACGGCAATCGAGTCAAAACTCTTAGGCCCAGCGTCAGTGGAATTTACCGCTGATGTGGTATCGCTTTCGGCAACTGAACGAGGTGATGAGTCTTTGGCATCATCAATCGACAGCTGTACAAAGAACAAAGCAGACACTAAAACGACTAACGCCGCAATAAATGCGAATTCAGTCTTTGAGCCTAACAAGGCTAATTGTGGCTCGCCTTTTGCAACTTTAATATTACTGCGACGAAAGTCATATAACCATGCAAACATCAATACAAAAGGGAGGCCGCCAAAAAAACCAAATACTAAATACCTCATAAAGTAATCAGGTATATCTAATGGCGATGACAAAATATCAAATAATTGTATAAGAGGCCAAAATGCGATCACATAAATCGCTGTAACGCGGAATACACGTCTGCGCTTATAAGCCTCAAATAATGTTTTTAATGCTGTTCCCGACACGCTCAATTACTCAATGTTAATACTAGCTGATACAGTTCTAATTCGAATTTCCCCAGAACCATCTCCGAGCATCATTTTTAATGTCTCTCGACCGTTTCGAGCTTTAGCTACTTCATCATTGGTAAGGTCATTCTCAATATCGCCACTCATACCGGCGTCTATATCAAACTCGGCACCAAGCTCTCCTTTTAACTCTAATGCTATTCCACCGCTAATAGTCTCTATATCAACAAAGGCGCCGCGCAACAAATCACTTATCACATCAATCTCGCCACTAATCGACTTAACACGAAGCTTCTCATTTTCAACTATATGAATTTCAACATCGCCGGAAACTGTTTCTAGATCCAACTGTCCCATATGCGAGAGCACATCAACGTCGCCACTAACCGACGAGGACCGAAGTTGTCCCGAGCTTTGCTCAACAACTATTTCGCCACTGACCGAACTCAACATTTGATGGCCCTGCAGATTGTTTGCTCTAATATCACCGCTAACGGAGCTGATTCTTATTCCACCGGCGATGCCTTGCGCAACGATGTCGGTAGAGACCCCAACAAAATCAACTCGACTTCCTTTGGGAACATGTATATCAAGATCTGAACCATCCCCCCAACCGATACTTCCATGGGGCATCTGAACCTTAATAACGGCACGATCACCGTTAACTTCGAAAATAAGCTTTTTAGCCAATGCATCCAATTCGCCAACTATTGAGATTTGATCTTTATCCCAACCAACAATACGAACATCACCGCGAACGTTGTCGATTTTCACAAGTCCGTTGGGCGCAGCAGATTTAGTCAGTTCAACCACATCTCCTGCATATAGAGAAGTAGCTGCAAAAAATCCAGATACAAGCAATCCAACAAAAACTAAATTATTATTTTTCATAAGGTCATCTTTTTCAAAGTATTTATACTAAGACGTAAACAACAGCGTATTGGTTTACATGGCACGGAAAAAAACTTCCCTCTTTTTTAAAGTTGTTATCAGTTTAACATATTAATTTACTGTCAATTAATCTGTAGCTCCGTCATTCGCCTCGATATGTCTGAAAAACGTCAAACCGTAAGCAAGTATCGCCCTAGGTCAATAAATATCCGCCAGGCCAAAACTTCGTAACTTCCTTTTAAAAATTGCAGCAAACGGGCGAAAATAACTAGTGCCCACAAGTAGAAAGCATGGCATTCAGCCTTTTTTGGCCCTTTTCTAGTAATTCTCCGCTTAGCCATTTGACAAAGCTCTGGGGCATCAAACCGCATTCTAAAACAAAGCCAGTTTTGTCTTAGCCTGGAGGCAAAATTGGGCGGTTTAAAAATCAGCTATTGATGCGAGGATTACTCAAATTTTGACTACTAACCATCAATCCACTGTGCTAATTTTGTAGCAACTGAAAATAATCGAATATCAAACCTTATGAGTGAATCGCTGACCAGTATTATTGAGTATTTTTATAAGTGGGAAGCCGAAACCCCAGATAAAGAGTTTTTACGCCAGCCATTTGGTGATCAATGGACAGTCATGAGCTATGGTGAAGCCGGTCAAGAGGCTAGAAAAATTGCCTCTGCGCTGAAAGCCAAAGGCTTAGAAGAGGGTGACCATGTTGGTATTTATTCTAAAAACTGCATGCATTGGGTATTGGCTGATTTAGCCATTATGATGGCTGGGTTAGTGTCTGTACCCTATTACGCTAGCTTGCCAAAAAATCAGCTAAAGGAAGTTATCGAGTTAAGCGATATTAAGGCATTGTTTATTGGTCGACTGGATAAGTGGGGCGACAGAGATGAGGCTATTTCGGATCAATTACAGGTAATTCGCTTCCCCCATTATGACGGCGACCCCGAACCAAACGTAGGCGAAAACTGGGCTGACTTGCTGGCCTCGAATGTGGCTCTAGAAGAAAACTTCATACCTGATTTAGACAGTAATTGGACGATTAAGTTCACCTCTGGCACCACCGGCACACCAAAAGGTGTAATGCATACTCATCGAAACCCAGCGTTGATAATCAGCGACGAGCGAAAAGTCAATTGGGTCGGCTTATTCAATATGCGCGAGAAAAAATTCTTTTCGTTTTTACCACTCAACCATGTAGGAGAACGAATGGCAGTTGAAGTGCCGGCAATAACAATGGGAGGCTCAATATCATTTGCACAAAACTTGGCTTCGTTTGCAAATAACATCCGCGATGCTCAACCCAGCATGCTTTTTGCGGTACCTCGAATTTGGACTAAATTCTACCAAGGTGTTACCGCCCAGATACCTGAAAAGAAACTCGATTTCTATTTAAAAATTCCAATCGTATCGACTATCGTTAAGAAAAAATTACGCACTGCTATGGGGCTTCGAGACGTCGAGATCGCGGCCACTGGCGCGGCAATTACACCGGCGTTTATTAAAGAGTTCTTTCGTAAGCTCGATATTCAGTTGATCGAAGCCTACGGGATGACCGAGACATGTGGCTCAATTACCAATACGCCAGACCCCGATTCACCGAGTGATTCTGTTGGTCGAGCAGTACCGGGCGCTGAAATACGCATCGATGAAGAAACCGAAGAAATCATGATGCGAACGCCCTACATGATGGCAGGCTACTATAAAAAACCAGATAAAACGGCTGAAGTTTTGAAGGATGGTTGGCTGCACAGCGGCGATTGCGGCGAAATAGACGAACGAGGCTTTCTGAAAGTGACTGGCCGATTGAAAGACGCCTTTAAAACCTCAAAAGGCAGCTTTGTCACCCCTAACCCACTGGAAGAGGCAATCTCTAAAAATGAGTTTGTTGAGCAAGTTTGCGTGGTCGGGCTGGGCATTACTCAACCAATAGCTCTGGTCAATTTAGGCGAGACCGCAAAGGATCGTTCCGAAGCTGAGATATCCGATTCGCTAGTGAATACGGTTAAAAGCTTAAATGCCACCAGAGCCAAATTTGAACACGTCTCGACGGTGGTGATACAGAACGAGCCATGGACCGATCAAAACGGTTTT
>JBLHXJ010000128.1:0-8145 GCA_047629535.1 Arenicella sp.
ATCGAGACGCGAATCGTCGATATGTCTACGGGCGAATTTACTGATGCCGTGAACCCTGACCTTTTCGATCAACGTAAGGCTGCTAATGATGCCGAATATCGAGTAAAGCTAGAGAAGTCACAAGATATAGCCTCGATTGGCGCTATTTCTAAATATGGCAACGTCTATTTGGTTCGCGATGGTGCTGAGGTCAGTAAGATAATACTGCCGATCAGCGGTTATGGCCTCTGGTCAACAATGTACGGTTTTATCGCACTTGAGAGTGACGCCCGCACGGTCAGTGGAATCACATTCTATGAACACGGAGAAACTCCCGGTCTAGGTGGTGAAATCGACAATAAGAAGTGGCAAGCAAGCTGGGACGGAAAACAGATTGCCGACGCGCAAGGTAAGCCCGTATTAAGTCTTGTAAAGGGTGGTGTCACTCAAAATACGCCTGATTCTGAATACAAAGTGGACGGTTTGGCTGGAGCGACGTTGACCAGCAATGGAGTGTCTAATTTGATTCAATTTTGGATGGGAGAAGATGCCTTTGGTCCATATCTTGAGCGTGTTCGTTCGGCGACAGGCCAAGTGTCTGTGGTTACTTTAATAAATAGTGAAAAGGGTTAAGTTATGCCAAGTGAAGCAAGAAAAGCGTTATTTGAACCGTTAGTCGCTAACAATCCGGTTGCTCTGCAGATACTTGGTATCTGTTCGGCATTGGCCGTGACTACTCAACTGTCGGCCTCACTGATAATGTGTTTAGCGCTAATCAGCGTAACCGCTTTTTCCAATCTATTTATTAGTTTGGTTAGGCATCACATCCCGTCCAGCATTCGTATCATTGTGCAAATGACGATTATTGCGTCATTGGTGATTGTTGTTGATCAAGTGTTGAAAGCCTACGCCTACGGAGTTAGCAAGCAGTTAGCTGTTTTCGTCGGTTTGATCATTACAAACTGCATCGTAATGGGACGTGCTGAAGCCTATGCAATGAAAAACGGCCCTTGGAATTCGTTCTTAGATGGCATTGGTAACGGCTTAGGGTACTCATTGATTCTGATCATTGTTGCTTCGGTTCGTGAACTATTTGGCTCAGGATCGTTATTGGGTTATCAAATACTTACACCGGTAGCTGATGGCGGTTGGTATGTACCCAATGGCTTGATGCTATTAGCACCTAGTGCCTTTATCATTATCGGCCTGACTATTTGGGCGATTCGAGCGTTCTACCCTGAACAGGTAGAGAAGCCCGATTTTGAAATGCAGAATGCACATAATGCGCCTGCTCATGGAAATGCTGGGGGAGCGCACTAATGGATTTACTCAGTCTAGCGGTTAAGGCGATTTTCATTGAGAACCTAGCGCTCTCATTCTTCCTCGGGATGTGTACCTTTTTAGCGGTATCCAAGAAGATCGAAACTGCGTTTGGTTTAGGTTGTGCGGTATTCGTCGTATTGGCGATTACAGTGCCGATCAATAACTTGATATATCAAAATTTTCTGCAAGAGGGTGCGCTCGCGTGGGCAGGATTACCTGAGGTAGACCTAAGCTTTTTAGGCTTAATTAGCTACATTGGTGTTATTGCGGCATTGGTGCAAATTTTAGAGATGTTCTTGGACCGGTTTGTGCCGGCCCTCTATAGTGCCTTAGGTATCTTCCTACCGCTGATTACCGTCAATTGCGCGATCTTAGGTGCCTCACTATTTATGGTGGAGCGGGATTACACTTTTACTCAAAGCCTAGTATATGGGGCAGGTAGCGGCATTGGCTGGGCCATGGCTATCGTTGCCTTGGCAGGTATTCGTGAGAAATTGAAATACAGTGATGTACCCGATGGCCTTGAAGGCTTAGGCATCACATTCATCACCGTTGGTTTGATGGCGCTTGGTTTTCTTGCGTTCTCAGGCATTCAGTTATAGCAGGAGACGATATTTATGTTAGAAGTCGGATTGGGTGTAGGTTTTTTTACGCTGATTGTTTTAGCCCTTGTGGCGATTATTTTGTTCGCTAAGAGCAAGCTGGTGGCAACAGGTGACGTGACAATCACGATTAATGGTGAAAAAGAAATTGTAGTACCTGCAGGTGGCAAGTTGCTCAGCGTATTAGCTGAGAACTCACTTTTTGTACCGTCGGCCTGTGGCGGCGGTGGCACCTGTGCTCAGTGTCGTGTGAAAATCTTTGATGGTGGTGGTTCAATCTTACCGACCGAAGAGACTCATATAACCAAGCGCGAAGCCGCCTGCGGTGATCGCCTATCATGTCAGGTTGCTGTCAAGCAAGACATGAGCATTGAGGTGCCTGAGGAGGTATTTGGTGTTAAGCAATGGCGTTGTAAGGTTCGCTCAAACGACAATGTAGCTACTTTTATTAAAGAGTTAGTGCTAGAGCTGCCTGAAGGCGAAAACGTTGACTTTCGTGCTGGCGGGTATATTCAAATTGAATGTCCTCCGCACAAAGTGAACTACAAACAGTTTACGGTTCAAGACGAATACAAACCAGACTGGGATCACTTTAATATTTGGCAGTATGAGTCGGTGGTTGAAGAGACCGTTGTGCGCGCTTATTCGATGGCAAATTATCCAGAAGAGAAGGGCATCATTATGCTGAATGTGCGTATTGCTTCTCCTCCACCGCGCACTGAAGGTTTACCGCCAGGTCAGATGTCATCATTTATTTTCAACCTGATTGAGGGTGACGAAGTCACTATTTCTGGGCCTTTCGGCGAGTTCTTCGCCAAAGACACCGAGGCTGAAATGGTATTTGTTGGTGGTGGTGCCGGTATGGCCCCAATGCGCTCGCATATTTTTGATCAGCTTGAGCGAATTGAGACCAAGCGCAAAGTGACATTTTGGTATGGCGCGCGTAGTAAACGAGAAATGTTCTACGTAGAAGATTTTGATCGTTTAGCGGCTAATCATGACAACTTTGAATGGCATGTTGCCTTGTCTGACCCTCAGCCAGAAGACGACTGGGATGGCGATACCGGATTTATTCATAACGTCCTATTGGAGAACTACCTCAGTGCTCATGAAGCTCCTGAAGATTGTGAATTTTACATGTGTGGTCCGCCGATGATGAACCAGGCGGTGATCAACATGTTGCATGATCTTGGTGTTGAAGATGAGAATATCTTATTAGATGATTTTGGTGGTTAGCCGGTTCGAGTAACCCAAAAATAAGCAAAGGTATGCTTCAAGCAATGATTAAAATCAAACAAAACAGCGAGCGGTGCTCGCTGTTTTTGTGTGTGCTTATAGTGTTCTCTTTGGGCCTTGCTGGCTGCGGTTCAGAAGTTCCGACAAAGCAGCAAGTAATCTTCTCGGGTCCGATGATGGGCACCGAGTATCGAGTCACTGTTATTAAAGACCCTGCGATCGATAATGATCTGCTTGAAGCCGCGGTTCTCAAGGCGATGAATTCGGTAAATCAAAGCATGTCGAATTACATTGTTGATTCTGAAATTAGCGATTTTAATCGTTTGCCTGCCAATCAGGCGCAAATGTTGTCGGCAGACTTCTTTGAAGTGATCAGCGAAGCGATTAGGATTTCCATTATCAGTGGCGGTGCGTTTGACGTGACGCTAGCTCGGGCGATAGATGCCTGGGGCTTTGGACCAGATGGGCAGATCACCCAAAGACCTAGTGCTAACGACCTCGAATTGTTAAGGGCTACAGTCGGCTTTGATAAACTCAAGCTTGATGACGGTTCTCTAATGAAAACCGTTGATGGTCTAGAGATAAGCTTGTCGGCTATCGCCAAAGGTTATGCGGTTGATAAAGTGGCATTGGCATTAGATTCGTTGGGCGTAGCAAACTATTTAGTAAACATTGGCGGAGAGCTTCGTGCCTCGGGTAAATCGGTCGATCAGCAGCTGTGGCGAGTAGGCATTGAGAAGCCACATATCCTCGGCGGTATTCAAGAAATTGCCAAACTCGATAATATTGCCATTGCTACTTCGGGCGATTATCGAAATTACCTAGTTATCGATGGCCAACAATTTTCTCATATGATTGACCCACGTACTCTCACGCCGATTTACCACCGTCTTGCTTTAGTCAGTATTATTAGTCAGCGGGCAAGTACTGCGGACGCACTGGCGACCGCCATGATGGCGATGGACGAGCAGCGGGCTTGGGCGTTTGCGCAGAATAATGATCTTGCAGCATATTTAATTATTCGTGGCGTCAGTGAGGGAGAATACTCAGTGCGATTAACTGAAAAATTTGAAGCCTATTTGCAATAAGTGCTTGCAACCTAGCAGCTCTATTACTACATTACTGTCATCAAGCAAGGATTCATCGGGTCTCTTGTTAGTAACAAAAACTTTAATTCGATTAGCCGTATGAACTTATTTTTTGTCACCTTCGCTGTTTTTATGTTCGTCATGGCCGCAATGGCTGTGGGCGTTATTGTTAATAATCGCGCGATTAAGGGAAGTTGTGGTGGTTTAAACGATATCGATGGTCTAAAAGGCGCTTGTGATATCTGTGAAGGTAAGAAAGTCTGCAATCGTCGACGCCAGATGGAACGTAAGGCGTTAAGTAAATAGAGCAAATGGAATTGGCATACGACACGCAATAAGACAGTAAATTAAAAGAGCCTACCAGTGTCTATATCACCAAAAAAAGCAGCTTCTCCTAGCGTATTGTCGGGCTCTGATGCTAAGCAAACCGCAGAAAACGGTGTCATCAAAGAACACAATGGCAAGATTTGTATTTTTATAGACGGCTATTGGATCCGCTATTATGCTCCGCCAGCAAACACCATGGCTGAAAAGAAGGCGTTGATTGTATCTCTGCGTCGCCGAGTATTTCATCATACTGAGCAGGGTATAAACTCGCCAGGGTGGCGTTTAGAGATTTCCCGAAAGTACTATGAGGAAGAACAAGACCCATCCCGCAAGAGAGTAAAAGCGGCGATGTTGGCAGGCTCACTATTCAATCGTGCAACCGATATTTTCTCTGGGGTGGTCGATCTAGAGGATAAAGGCATTCGTATCGCCCAAGACAATCCCTTAATGAAACAATGCGAGGCGTGTTTTGTTGAGGCCTTGGAGTTAGGTAAGCAGGTTCGACATTTCAGCGGCGAAGAGGGCGTCGATGAATTGTGGGGTGAACCATTTAAAGCGTTCTCTTACCCGATGGATCGCTTCTTTGAAAGCCGCTATATTAAATTAGCTCAGACGTTTAAGGCGATCGATAAAATCATAGACCGAATGCGAGAGGTTTTTGCCAGCGTTGAAGGCTTTGAGGGTGTATTGCCGATGTTAGAAGAGCTACGCGAGGCAGCTAAGACCGAGGTCGAAACCATGCGCCGTGACGAGGTGATTTACGAGGTTTGGCCGCGTTATGTCGCCTCTAAAGAAGCGATTTCCGAATTTAAGCCTTGTGGTTTGAATAGTCATGAGGACCGTTTGCGGTATTGGGAAGACGGCATGCGCTTGCTGCATATGGGCAAGGATGTGATTAGTCATCTTAGTGGAGTACGTGTTCCTATGCCGGCGACAACCGCTAATTACATGGCCAATTGTGATCGTTACGATCAAAATGGCTCACTAGATAGTGAGTTCTCGATTCCAGACCAATGTTTTAACAACTAAACAGCGGTTAGTCTTTAGTCGTGTTTTATGTGACACTAGTTTTTAGAGACCCCAGATAAGTAACGTCACATGTACCTACTATTTTACCTTTATGAAACTTAGACAACTCCAATACGTCACTGAAGTAGTAAAGAACGGCATGAACGTGACGGCGGCGGCTGAAAAATTATTCACCTCCCAACCAGGCGTTAGTAGCCAGATTAAGCGTTTGGAAGAAGAGCTCGGTGTCACTATTTTTGAGCGAAGCGGCAAGCATATTAACGGACTTACGCCAGAGGGTGATTTATTAGTTCAACGTTTTGAAATTATTCTAAACGAAGCGGATAATGTGAAACGTATCGCTGAAGATTTTAGCCACCCGAACTCAGGTATCTTATCGATCGCGACAACGCATACTCAAGCACGCTATGTTTTACCCCCGGTGATTAACGAGTTTCGCAAGCGCTATCCGAAGGTGCAATTGCAAATTAACCAGGGCACCCCCGAGCAAATTGCTAGCCTAACCGACTCTGGACAAGCGGATATTGGTATAGCAACTGAAGCTTTAGAGCTGTTCGATAATCTGATTTTATTACCCTGTTACCGCTGGAATCGATGCATTATTGTGCCCAAAGGCCACGAGCTTGTTAGCGAGCATGAGCTCACGCTGAAGGCCATTGCCAAACATCCTATAATTACCTATACCTTTGGTGTTGCTGACCGCTCGGTAATTAATCGAGCGTTTAAGAAAGATGCGTTAGATCTTAATGTAGTGTTGATGGCGGCCGATGCTGAAGTCATTAAGACCTATGTGAGAAGCGGTCTTGGAATCGGTATTTGTGCTCGTATGGCTTATGATAAAGCGCAAGATCAAGACCTTGCGGTGCTCGACGCGGGTCACCTATTTGACTCAAGCGTAACCAGTTTGGCGATTCGTAAAAATGCTGTGATGCGAGAATATGTCTATGAATTTATTCAGCTATTCGCCTCGCACTTAAGCAAAGAGGTGGTTGATCAAGCGCGCAAAGCGGGTAACGACACCAGTCTGCAAAACAAGCTATACACCGAATTTGTAAAGGAAACCGCCACCCGGTAAAGCGGCGCTATCGGTGTCGTCTAGAGTGTTTTAAAAAATCGCTCTTTTCTTAAAAGATAGTGATCATTGTAGTCAAAAGACATTGCTACACTTCTGCTACGCCCAATAATTTCACTCCGTGGAATAAATCCAATGTAACGCGAGTCTACGCTATTGTCGCGGTTATCACCCAAGGCCAAGTAGCTGTCTTGAGGAACGGTTACAGTTGAAAAACTCGAGGCTCTGCCAGACTGATTGCTGACTCTGATTGAGTGCTCAATACCTAAGATGTCTTCTGTTTGATGGTGATATGAAGCCGCCGCGCTTTGTTCGATAGGTTCGCTTAGAGCGCGATATTGCAATACTTTACCGTTGATACTTAGGACATTATTAGCCATCGAGACGGTATCGCCCGGCAGACCGACGACTCGTTTCACCAAACGTTTAGCCGATATTTTCGAGTTAAAAACGATGATGTCACCGCGTTTCGGTTCGGCTAATCTGGCTAGCGAAATATCGGAGAATGGAACGTATAAATCATAGGCTACTTTATTAATAACAATTCTATCGCCTTCGACAATAGTTGGTTGCATTGACCCTGTTGGCACTGAGTTCCAGTCGGCTAAGCTGCTTCTGAAAACACTCATTAATATAATGAAAATAATGAAGGTTCGATTTTCAGAAATCGTTTGTTTTATCCATTTGCTCATCGGTTTAAGCCCCGGAATTGCTCGCGCAAGTCGTTGAAGTTAAGTTTAAGGCCTTAAGCCTGTCACAAAATCGGTATCCATTTTTGATCTATTAATAAGCGGTAAGTTTGTCCGCCCTATGGTCAGGTACTGTAGAAACCGTAACAAAGCGATTGGATAATGGCCCTATATGCTAGAACTATCAGCTAAAACCACTTTGCTACACTGCTAGAGGTTGACGAAGGGCTGGCATGGCGTTTCTTTTGTGTACGTTTTAATCGACTCAAATGACATGATTTTGTGGAAAATTTTTTGTAATATTTACCCATAGAGAGATAAGCTAATTAGTAGATAGTGAGACCACAAGGGTAAACAAGTTAGGAGTAAGAACGTGATATACGAACTTAGCCAACAAGTACTAAGAACCGATGCTTCGGGGATGCCCATTGACTGGGTTTCGTACAAAGAGGCGGTGCGTTGCTATCACCTGGGGTTAGTACTTTATAGCTGCGGTAATCATCTATACACAATCCGTGGCGGCGTGAGTTGGTTGACAGGCCAAACAAGCTCAATCGAGGTCAGTTCGATAATCGCCACGCCATCGGCTACTCAAACTAAATTTCATCATCTACCTAATTATAATCCTCCGCTGAGCAATGAGACCTTATTCGCCCGCGATGGAATGCTGTGCCTCTATTGCGGAAAAGCATTTAGACGGTCTGACTTATCCAGAGATCATGTCACGCCAGTGTCGCAACAGGGCGTCGATGCTTGGACCAATGTGGTCACGGCCTGTAAACGGTGTAATAATTTTAAAG
>JBLHXJ010000129.1:0-8138 GCA_047629535.1 Arenicella sp.
ATTTTAAAGCTGGGCGGACGCCCGAACAAGCTTCGATGGAATTGATTGCGGTGCCATTTCAGCCAACGCATGCTGAATATGTGTATTTACGAGGGCGAAGGGTGTTGGCTGATCAAATGGAGTTTTTAAAAGCTCATTTTCCACGAACTAGCCCATTGCGTGATCGAGTTGATAAGTGTCAAATTGACTAGATAGATGCTATATAGCATCTATCAATAAACAATAAGATGTGGTCAAAACGTGTTTCAACTCCGCTCACACGAGAGTGCTTCTGATAGCGCACGGCAGTCATTAACTCGCCAAGCGATACTCGATACAATTCCACTTTCTATTGCCGTTATTCCATGGGGCATGCTAACCGGTGCTCTCGCTATCGAAGCCGGCTTTTCAGCATTTCAAGCGCAGCTTATGTCGCTAATAGTGTTTGCTGGCGCAGCCCAGTTGTCGGCTATTACTTTGTTAACAGCCGGTTCGTCGTTTAGCTCAATATTTGCCTCGACCTTTGTAATAAGTTCGCGGCATTTACTTTACTCAATAACATTTCGTCAACATGTAGAGGCACTACCATTAAGCTCGCGATTAGTCATTGGCTTTTTGTTGACCGATGAAATGTTTGCGGTATCTGAAGCCCATAGCAACCGCTCAAGGAGTTTTTCACCAAAGTTCGCTATTGTCTCCGGAGTCACGTTCTACCTTTTCTGGAATTTGGCAACTTTGCTAGGAATCATTGCCGGCGAATACTTTGTCAAACTAGATTCTTTGGGCTTGGATTTCGCCATTGTAGCCACGTTTATTGCAATGACATTTGCCGAGCTACGCCGCTATCCTGTATTGATTGCAGTATTGATGAGCGGGCTTACGGCTGTGTTGTTAAAGCCAATTCTCGCTGATAGTTATATTATTATCGCCGCGCTTGTGGGCATGTTCAGCGCTTATATCTTTGCTGACGTGCAGGCGTCACAGGATCAGCAGGCTAGCTCATGACTTGGCTGTTACTGCTAGGCATGGCATTGATTACTTTTGTTAATCGATATCTGTTTTTCTCAACGGCGATCTACTACTCGCCGGGTGTTAGGTTAAGACGTTTCTTGAGCTATTCTTCTTACTCAGTGTTGACCGCTATCTGGGCGCCCATTATTTTTCGGTTTGATGGGCAAAGCCAGTTACAGTTTGCTGGCATAGATTACTTATTGGCAGCTGTTTTAGCTGGCCTATTGAGCTTCTATCGCGTGGCTAGCATTATTGTGGTGGTGCTTAGTACTGCGCTCTTCTTTTTAATTCGCTATTACTTATCGTGGTCGCTTTGACCGAAATGAACTTGACGGTATCAGCGGGCTCGGGGTGGGCGGCTGTCCGGCGGTTTATCAAAAAAATAGGAGCTTAGTACTCGCCGGTGTAAGTGCAAATCAGCTAAATCGCTATACGTCCGAGGGGTTGTAAGTTAATGTCTCCGGGAGCAAAGTTTGTAAGACCTAAAGTTATATTAGCCAATCAATCTTTAGCCAAACTGCGGACAAAAAAATACCTCGCTAAGCGAGGCATTTCTTATAAATATTTGAATTCTCAATAGCTTAGCTATCGCGCTGTGTTATCTCGACTAGGTGATAACCAAATTGAGTCTGAACCGGGCCGTGAACTTTACCAACTTCTTCGTTGAATACCACACGGTCGAATTCTGGCACCATCATGCCTGGACCAAAGCTGCCTAGATCGCCGCCTTGTTTGCCAGAAGGGCATTGAGAGTGCTCTGCGGCAGCAGACTCGAAGGTTTTCTCTCCAGAGTTGATTTTTGTTTGAATATCCAAACACGCGTGTTCAGTTGAGACCAAGATGTGTCGTGCAGATGCGGTAGTCATTTCGTTATAAAACCTGTCAATTTTCAAAGACCGAAATAATACTTACTTTGCGGCTCGAATCCCAGTTACAATCCTTGAAAAGTAAGTAAACTTGCTAAAAATCAGCACAAATTCGCTAATTTCAACTTTGAATAAACAACTTTTCAAATATCTTCGTATTGCTATTACATTTTGCCTTTTGGGGGCGGTGTTTTATCTGGCTGATTTGTTCTCACCTGCAGGTCGAAAGCTTCTCGTTGATACTCTCAAAGATGCCGATTTGAGCTTACTAATAGCGTCGGTCTTGATTGGCATTGTGATTAATATGGTCAGCGCGTTTAAGTGGTATATGTTGACTCGCGCGAGAGACATAGGCGCTGGTTACTGGCGTATTTTTGCGTATTATCTAGTTGGACAGTTTTACAACATGTTCTTACCGACCAGCGTTGGTGGCGACTTTGTTCGTTCTTATGAGCTGGGCAAATTTTCTGGCCGACAAGCGGATGCATTGGCTTCGGTATTTGTCGAGCGGTATACCGGTGTGGTGACATTGCTGCTGATTGCAGCGGTGGCGGTACTAAGCCAACTAGCTCGGTTTAATCAAGGTTTTATTATCGTTACTCTTATCGCCTTCGGCCTAGGTCTTGGTTTTATCGCCTGGTTAATTTTTGACCCTAGGTTGTACCGTATAGTCCGTGAGTTTTTGTGCGCTCGGTTTTCAGTCGCAGTCAACATATTTGCTAAGCTAGACAAATTATTGCAGTCGATTACTGTCTATAAGGAGCAACCGAGCACCATCGTATTGGCATTTTTGAATTCGCTGCTGTTCTATTTTGTAGCGGTGGTTAATGTTTACTTAACGGCGCTAGTGTTTAGTGCCGAGGTTGTCTTTTTAGATATGCTTGTCGCAACGCCAATTATTATGCTGATTATGAATTTGCCAATTTCGATTGGTAACATAGGCCTTATGGAAGTGGGCTATATAAGTGTTTTAGAGTTGATGGGCTATGGAGCAGAGCTGGGTTTGGCAATAATGTTGTTGATGCGATTTAAGTCATTTTTCGATGCCGCATTAGGCGGTATTCTGCACCCAATTTTTGTCACCAAAAAATATCAATAGTCGATTATTGTGGCTTAGACACGTTGGCTAATATAATTGATCTAGGGCTGACCTATTACTGACCTATCACTGAACTATAATTAGACTATAATTGGACTATAATTGGACTATTAAGCTTAGCAAGATCGGCTGTTCGGGCGTTCGAAATATGCTCTGATAGGACGTTCTTGAAGAAAATTTGAAAACAAGTTGAACAAAAGATGAATATATCAATAGTTGGCACCGGCTACGTCGGGCTGGTAACGGGCACCTGTTTCGCGGATGTTGGAAACCAAGTTTTGTGCGTTGATAAAGATCAAAGCAAAATAGACATGTTGCTCGTAGGCAAGATTCCGATTTTTGAACCCGGTCTTGAACAGCTGGTGAAAACCGGCGTAGCACAGGACAGGTTAAAATTTACCACCGATATCAATTCGGCGGTACAGCATGGGCAAATCATATTTATTGCCGTCGGCACACCAGCAGACGAAGATGGTTCGGCTGACTTGTCTCATGTGCTGGCGGTCGCCAAATCAATCGGTCAGAGCTTAGTCGAGTACCGTACGGTGGTAACCAAGTCGACCGTTCCAGTTGGTACCGCCGAACAGGTTCGAGCGGCTATCCAGGCTGAATTAGATGCTCGTGGCGTCGAGATAGAGTTTAGTGTTGCGTCTAATCCAGAGTTTCTCAAAGAAGGTGCGGCTATAGCAGACTTTATGAAGCCCGATCGCGTAGTAATTGGTGCTGATGACCACCGAGCTGTGGATATTATGCGTGAGCTTTACGCGCCGTTTAATCGAAACCACGAACGACTCATCGTCATGGATATTCCATCCGCTGAGTTGACCAAATACGCGGCCAACGCGATGTTGGCGACCAAGATATCGTTCATGAATGAATTGTCTAACGTGGCTGAACTGCTGAATGCCGATATTGAATTAGTTCGACAAGGTATTGGCTCTGATCCACGAATTGGTTATCACTTCATCTATCCAGGGTGTGGTTATGGCGGTTCGTGCTTTCCCAAAGACGTACAGGCGTTGCACCGTACCGCCCAGCAGCATGGTTACGATTCGAGAATTTTAGCGGCGGTAGAGGCCGTCAATCAAGATCAGAAGTCAGTCCTGCTAAGTAAAATCGACGCCCATATGGGCGCGAACTTAAGTGGCAAAACGTTTGCCATTTGGGGCTTAGCGTTTAAGCCAAACACTGATGATATACGCGAGGCGCCAAGCCGGATAATTATTGACGGTTTGTTAGCCCGTGGAGCCAAAGTTAGAGCTTACGACCCGGTTGCTAATGAAGAAGCAAGCGAACTGTATACCGAGCATAACTCCGTGACCTTCTGCGATGATCTCTATGACGCCACTGAGGGCGCTGACGCACTTGTTCTGGTAACTGAGTGGAAAACCTTTCGTAGCCCTGATTTTGAACGTTTGAAGCGACAATTAACCGACCATGTAATCTTTGATGGACGTAATATCTACGACCCAGCTAGTTTGCGTAAATTGGGCTTTAAGTACTTTGGTATTGGTAGGTCAAACTAGTCATGAAATTAGCCAAAACTCAATTCTCTGAGATCAACACATTGGTGGTCGGTGACGTAATGCTAGATCGCTACTGGTTTGGCAGTGTTGACCGTATTTCGCCTGAAGCTCCAGTGCCGGTGCTGGCAGTTAAACGCGAGGAATCACGAGCCGGTGGGGCGGCTAATGTCGCACATAATTTGCTAGCGCTTGGAGCTCGCAGTAATTTACTGTCGGTAGTCGGCGACGATGATGCCGGTCGTGAGATTGAGCGAATTATCGCTAGTTATGGCGCCAAAACCACACTGACAATTGATCCGTCGATTAAGACCATTGTTAAATTACGTATGGTTGCGCAGAATCAGCAATTGTTACGTGCTGATTTTGAGGAAAAACCAAGCGAAGAAATATTAGGCCAGTGTCTAGATGATTATCGCGAGGCAGTGAAGCTGGCGGATGTGGTGATTTTGTCAGACTATGGGAAGGGTGGCTTAACTCACGTCGCTGATATGATTATCGCAGCCAAAGCGTTAGCAAAGCCGGTAATTATTGACCCCAAAGGCAGCGATTATTCTCGTTACTCAGGGGCGACTTTGATTACGCCTAATATGAAAGAATTTGAAGCGGTGGTCGGAGTTTGCTCGTCGGAAGCTGAGTTTACGGCTAAAGCTCATGCGCTTCGAACTGAGTTAGACCTCGATTACCTATTAGTCACTCGCAGTGAAAAAGGTATGAGTTTGTTTAGTCGAGATGGTTCGAACATAGACTCGCCAGCGACTGCGCTTGAGGTCTATGACGTCAGCGGTGCTGGCGATACGGTGATTTCTCTGATGGCGTTGGCAACGGTCGCAGGCTTCTCAAATAAGGATACGCTGACTCTCGCTAACACCGTGGCAGGCATCGTTGTAGGCAAGCTGGGTACCGCGGTTGCAACGATTGATGAAGTGGTAAATAAACTCGCTGAACAGTGATAGTAAAATTACTTGAGCAAAACGATATTACGATGCAAAAAACAATGAACAAAGGTAATAACAGATGATTATTGTAACCGGTGGTGCTGGTTTTATTGGCTCAAATCTAGTGCGCGGCTTAAATAAGCGTGGCTTGAACAATATCTTGGTCGTCGATGATCTTAGTGATGGCAATAAGGTTGCTAATATCGAAGATTGTGATATTGAAGATTATATGGATAAAGACGAGTTTCTGAGACGAATTGAACAAGGTATGGAATTCGGTGGGCCAACCGCAATTTATCATCAAGGAGCCTGTTCAGACACGATGGAAACAGACGGTCGCTTCATTATGCAAACCAACTATGAATACTCTAAATCGCTTTATCACTACTGTGGCGAGCAGAGTATTCCATACATCTACGCATCGTCCGCCTCGGTCTACGGTGGTGGTGAGACCTTTAAAGAAGACCCTCAGTACGAGCAAGCGTTAAATGCGTATGCATATTCGAAGCTCCTATTTGATCGCTACGTGCGCAAGAACCCTAGCGTTTCGGATTCGCAAGTTGTAGGGCTTAGATATTTTAATGTTTATGGCAAAGGTGAAGAGCACAAAGGCCGTATGGCCTCAGTGGCATATCATTTTTTCAATCAATACCATGATCAGGGCTTCGTCAAATTGTTTGGTGGCAGTGGCGGTTATACTGATGGTCAACAGTTACGTGATTTTGTTTGGGTGGACGATGTTGTCGATGTTAATTTACATTTTTTAGAACACCCTGAAACGAATGGCACGTTTAATGTCGGTACCGGCCGAGCACAGAGCTTTAATGATGTAGCAACCGCCGTTTTGAACACCCTTGAGAGTGCTGATAAGACAACCGCTGAGTGGGTTGCCGAGAAAAAAATTCAGTACGTCGAATTCCCTCAAGCGTTAGTTGGTAAGTATCAGAGCTATACCAAAGCTGATTTGACTAACCTCACTATGTCAGGTGAGTACAATAAGAATTTTGCTACGGTTGAGCAAGGAGTGAATCGCTACGTTGCTCAATTAGAAGCTGCTCGGTAGTCCTTAGATGGCTGTTGTTGCGATTTATGATTCTGGCGTCGGCGGATTAAGTATTTACCAGCAAGTTGTCGCGCGATGCCCTCAGCACGACTATCTTTTCGTCAGCGATAGCCAAGAGTTCCCCTATGGAATAAAGCCTGAAGCTGAGTTGTTGGCGAGAGTACAAACTGTGGTAACCAAGCTCGATCAAGATTGTTCTATAGACATCCTTATTATGGCCTGTAACACCGCCAGTACGGTGGCATTGCCTTACCTACGAGAGACTTTCAAGTTTCAAGTGATTGGTGTCGTGCCCGCAATTAAACCGGCGGCAGAGCTATCTATCAGCAAGAGAATCGGGCTTCTTGCTACCCCAGCAACCATTGCCCGACCCTATACCGATGCACTGATTTCTGAGTTTGCCAGCGACTGTCACGTTACTAAGGTTGGCTCAAGTGAATTGGTTTTACTGGCCGAGCATAAACTTTACGGTCGACCGCTTGATGAATCTAGAATAGCCACTATCTTAACGCCGATTATTTCTGATTCAGAAATAGATGTATTAGTGCTCGCGTGCACTCATTTTCCATTATTGAAAACCGAGATTGGCCGGCAGCTGGAAAAAGCTGCTTGTGATATTCAGCTAGTTGACTCTGGTAAGGCCATAGCCAATAGGCTGGTCTCGCTTTGTCAGACCTTAAAGCTAGAGCAAAAAAAGTCGCCAACGAGAGTTGTACTTATGACCGAGCTTAGTACTGAACCTGAGTTTGTATCTCAATTAGAGGAAATGGGTTTCACCGAACTGCAACACCTGATGATTTAGTTAGTTCGCTACTGAGTCTTAGATACCGTTTGCGGCCTCACAATGCCTTATCGACTAATGAAAATTTAACTATCCAGCATTAATTAATTATCCTTATGCCACAAGAATCTTATTCTCTACTATTAAAGCAGGCCCAATCTCTGGTCAGTTCAGAAACTGACTTTATTGCAAACGCAGCCAATCTTAGCTCTTTTTTATATCACAATTTAGACGATGTGAATTGGGTGGGCTTCTATCTTTTTAAACAAGACGAGCTGGTGCTTGGCCCGTTCTGCGGTCAACCGGCATGCACTCGAATTCCAGTAGGCAAGGGTGTATGTGGATCGGCATTCGCGGATCAAGCGACCTTAGTTGTTGATAACGTTCACTCATTTGCCGGGCACATCGCGTGTGACGCAGCGAGCGAATCTGAAATTGTAGTGCCGTTTAACACGCCTGAATATCGAGGTGTGTTTGATATAGATAGTCCAAGCACTAACCGTTTTGGTAACGCTGAAAAAGAATTGTTTGAAGGTGTTGTATGGGCCTTGCAAGAGTCACAAACCTGATAGCTGAGTTTTTACTAAGGCTATTTTCTTTTTGACTTGCTTCAATAGATAGGTAATTTCAGTTTGAGTTAACCCAGTCTTACCTTATGCTTAACTGGCTGACATATTATTAGTATTTATGCGGTTAGACATTTGTGTATTTAAGTAATGAATAAGGTAATCATCCAGCTCCGAGACGTTCAGCTAAGCCAGCTGAATACAGAATGCCTGAGATTGGTAGCTAAATTTGTACGCCAATTGAAAGCTCACAAGGGAGTGTCGCTGCGGATGCAAGATAGTGATATTTTAGTGCAAATTTCGACCCAAGCT
>JBLHXJ010000130.1:0-8077 GCA_047629535.1 Arenicella sp.
AAGGGTTACTTGATAAACAGCATTTCCCGATACTTAGGGAGCGGCCATTTTGCATCAGCAACTTCTGTCTCTAGGATATCCGCATGCACCCGAACCTGATCCATTAGGCTGCGAATTTCAGTGGCACAATACTGCATATGTTCATCCGTGGAGGCAAATTCTTCTTTGGCCGCCGCGGCTGCGAGTTGCGCCGTCATAGCTAACATCGCATCGGCCTCTTTGGCAATAATTATTGCAACCGAATTATCCAGCTCAATCCCCATTGCCTTGACGCTGACACTGGTGGTAGCGAGGTCAGATAAGTAATCGATAGCCGCCGGATAGATTATAGTCTTGGCCATCTCGACTACCAGTTTTGCTTCCATGGCTATCGATAGGAGATAAACTTCGGTATAGACCTCATAGCGGCTTTCTAATTCTACTGCAGACAGAACACCGGTCGATTCAAAAAGAGCCTTGACTGAATCGTCCTGCAGGTAGGGCAGTGCGTCAGCGGTAGTAGGCAAGTTTTTCAAGCCTCGTTCTTCGACTGCCATGGTATGCCATTCGCTGGAGTAGCCGTCACCACCAAAAATCACCTTGTCGTGTTCTGTAATCAATTCCTTGAGTACCGCAACAGCGGCTGCCGGCTGATCAGATCCCTTTTCTAGTTCTGTTTCTAGCTTCGCGGCGATCCAGTTCAACGAATCCGCAAGCATAGTATTCATCGCTATTAGCGGTCCAGAAACGGACTGTTGCGAACCAACCGCACGGAACTCGAAACGGTTACCGGTGAAAGCAAACGGCGAGGTTCGGTTGCGGTCGCCCGAGTCTTTTAAAAACGGGATGATTTGTGCCAGCCCGAGATCCATCATCCCGGCTTCGCCGATGCCATCCAGTGAGCCTGATTTGATTTGCTCGAAGATAGACTCAATTTCGGTGCCTAGGTACACAGAAAGTATTGCTGGGGGAGCTTCGTTCGCGCCCAAACGGTGATCGTTACCAGCCGATGCAATAACCGCACGTAGCAATGGGCCGTAAAGGTGAACGCCGCGTATAACCGCACCGCAAAACAATAGGAAGTTAATGTTCTCGTGCGGTGTGGAACCAGGGTCGAGCAGGTTGCCCTGAGTGGAATTACCTATGGACCAGTTGACGTGTTTGCCTGACCCATTGATGCCGGCAAATGGTTTTTCGTGCATTAGGCAAATAAAGCCATGTTTCTTGGCGGTGTTTTTAAGTACCGTCATCAGCATTTGTTGGTGATCGGCAGCGACATTGGCGGCTTCGTAATATGGCGCGATTTCAAATTGGCCGGGCGCGACCTCGTTGTGCCTGGTCTTAGCTGGGATGCCCAAACGATAGAGCGACTCCTCCGCGTCTTCCATATAAACCTGAACACGTTCAGGGATTGCGCCGAAGTAATGGTCGTCAAATTCCTGACCTTTTGCCGGTGCTGCGCCAAACAAGGTGCGGCCAGCCAGCAGTAGGTCCGGTCTTAGGTTTGCGAAGTTGGCGTCAACCAAGAAGTACTCTTGCTCTGCGCCACAACTAGAGTTTAGTGGTGCAACCACCTTTTCGCCCATCAATTTTAGTACCTTGGTACCCGCTTCATTCATGGCGGCGTTTGAGCGCATTAGTGGCACCTTTTTATCTAAGGCTTCACCAGTCCATGAGACAAAAACAGAGGGAATACATAAAGTTGCGCCGTTTTTTGTATTTAGTATATACGCCGGGCTAGTAGGGTCCCAAAACGTGTAACCACGCGCCGCATTGGTTTGCCGAATACCGCCGTTAGGGAAAGAAGAACCATCAGGTTCACCTTTGGTTAATAAGCTGCCGTTGAATTCTGTGACGGCCTTGCCGGTAGAGTCAGAGATAATAAAACTGTCATGTTTTTCGGCTGAGGCACCGGTCATTGGATAGAACACGTGAGCAAAGTAGTTGGCGCCTTTTGCCATAGCCCAAGTCTTCATTGCAGCGGCAACATCATCAGCAACCAAAGCATCAAGTGCTGCGCCTGTTTCCATGGTCTTTTTCATTGCCTTGAAGGTGCTTTTCGACAGGGCCTGCTCCATTTTAACTAGCGTGAAAACATCGGATGCCCAAATTTCTTCAAGGGATTGCGGTTTTATGGCATTAGATGGTAGGCCTGTAGTGATTTCAAAAACCGCTTGTGAGCGTGATTCGCTTAGACTCATTTTGAGTCCCTCCTGTAACGGGTAGTTAACCCTTTGAGTTGTTGATTTGGATTACTTAGCAATTAGCTATTTCTAGCGACTAATAATTGAGCAAGCAAAAATCGAACCAACTTTTCACATATGCACAGCAAAGGTGCCTAAATCTTGTTAACCGTGTGGGCTATCTTGCAAAGCTAGCTAAACTCGAGCTCATATGCACCACCATGGAGCAATAATCTGTAAGCGGCCAGTCGACCGAAAGCCAGCTTAGAGAGCGTGATCGACGGGGGTGTTGCACCGTGCGGACGCAGCTGCACAGATCTGATGCAGATTATGTTGCAGTATTAGGTAATTATTTAGACTCATATGATCAGAAGACAGTGTAGTGGTAATAGGGCGTGCCATTTTACCCAATAAGAGTGCTTCTGGCTCGAGGCCCCCGCGTACATTCTTGTATTTAATGAGCAGTCAGCTTAGGCGCTAACTAGTCTCTGCTTCATGTTGCATATGCCGTTACGTGGGTAAGCCGAACGGTCGCAAAGGCGAGGCCAAGTTTTGCCATTCTTAAATGTGTGTTTTACCTTACTTTAGCGCTAAGTTACCGTCATAATTAAAGTGCCTGGGGTGCTGAGTCACGGGGTCAATAAACTCAAGCTCCTTTGCCAGTAACTGCAATGGTACCGAATAGTTATCCGCGGATAGCGGCTGTAATTGGGGGTAGTATTTGTCATTCAGTATGGGCCAGCCCAATGTTTGCATGTGCACGCGCAATTGGTGGGTCTTGCCGGTAACGGGGTTTAATTCAAATAGCGCTTTGTCAGTAGATTGTTGCAAGCATCGAATCACCGAATGGCTATTGGCTTCGCCTTCAGTGACACGCATGCGAAAGCGTGGTTGGGCTTGGACGATTCGGTTTTTAACCTCCCACTTTAGACCTACAAGGTTTTCGCCATCATTAGTTTTAGCGATCGCCTGATAGGTTTTGTGTATTTGTCGCGTTTCAAATAGATGATGGTAGTGATGCCGGGTATCTGGGTTAACCGAGAACATGACCAAGCCAGCCGTTACTCTATCTAGGCGGTGCAACGCCTGTAAGGCTTCAATACCGGTGCTGAGTCGCAAGCGATTTTGCAGGCATTCATTTACATAAATACCGCCGGGAGTTACCGCTAGAAAATGGGGTTTATAGGCGACTAAAATATGTTGGTCCTGAAATAATATCGTTTCCGTAAAAGGGATATGGGGTTCGCTTTCGACTTCTCTGTAGTAGTAGATGCGTTGCTGTGGCTGAAACAAAGATTGCGTAGTTATCAGTGACCCGTCGTGACGATGAACCTTGCCATCTGCGATGCGCTGTCGCCAAATCTGAGCGTCAATACGCGGGAACTTAATAATTAGGTATTCCAGCACTGTAGCAACGCCGGGGTTGGTCTGCGGTAAACTCAGCTTTGAGGGGTACTCGGAAATTGCCATTCAGTGATCCAAATTTTAGTCTACGCATGAGCCTAATGGTGCTCGGCCGTGCGGTCTTCAAATTGAGCGATATTGAGCTATTTTAACGGTCTTTAGAAATAAAGATGTCGTGTTTATCAACGTCGCCCACTGCTGAAAATAGTTAGGGGTAGGGCGTATGCTAAAGATATTATCAGCGATTGATCAAGGTAAGAAGCATAACAATTGGATTAAAAGGGATGATAGTAAGTGTCTAGCGTAGAGGAATCAAGACTCGCCGCGTTGGCTCAATAAAATGGTTTATATGCGTCAATTTTATGATCAATGAAAACTGTATAAAACAACATTGTACATTCATGATCTCATTCACACAGATACTTCGCACCACTTTATGCTGCGCGCTCATCACCTGAGGAAATTGAATAGAGTCTTTGAATGCAGTTGTTTATGTTGCTTATATCGCATAGCTAACCGCACTGCTATTCTGTATACCGAGCACGCTCGCTTTGACACTATTGAAAAGGACTTTAATGATAAAAAGATTAAAAAATATAGAAGGTTACAGCCTATATGTGAAAGCGAATCGAGCTGTGCATCGAGCTTGCATCCTAATAAACTGTTATGTGTATGCGTAGAGGAGAACTCTTGCAAGGTTTAGCATTTTTCCGTGAGCTATCCGCTGATTCTAGGTTCTGTCAGACACTTGGTCGGGCAATTTTAGCGGCAGGGCGTCTAGAAGGTGAATTAACTATATATATTTCAAATCACGCTCAAGATGAAAATACTTTTA
Source organism: Arenicella sp. (assembly GCA_047629535.1). Taxonomy (GTDB): domain Bacteria; phylum Pseudomonadota; class Gammaproteobacteria; order Arenicellales; family Arenicellaceae; genus Arenicella. The sequence goes on from JBLHXJ010000130.1 coordinate 4,402, forward strand.
AAGCCAATCTTGGCCGCTTAATCAGCCAAGCCAAAAAACACGATTTATTGGAAAAAATGGTCCCGCATCTTGACGATATAAATGGGCAAAGGAATGAATTTGCACACAACGTGTATGCTTTATTTACAGGTGCTGTAGAAGAAACTCTGCTTCCACGATCAAACCTGTAGTGGCATAGTTAATCTGGCCGCTTAATTAGAGGTGATATTATCACTTCATAAGTACCTTGATAATCAATGGCCGACACTGATAGCTTATCTCGAAAATGGGCAATATCCCATCGATAATAACCTAGTGGAAAACGCCATCAGGCCCTTTGCCATCGGCCGAAAGAACTGGCTGTTCTCAGCCAGCGTAAAGGGTGCCAAGGCCAGTGCCAATCTTTACAGCTTGATTGAAACGGCCAAAGCAAATGACTTAGAGCCCTACGCTTATCTCAAACGCGTGTTCACGGAGTTACCCAATGCGCAGAGCTATGACGATGTGGAGAAATTGCTGCCGAGCCGTGTCAAGGAGGTCGTTGCTTAGGCGCCTACAATACATATAACAAAAATAGTCACAGGAAAAACATTGCTTCTCCCTTTTCTGTGCGGCGCTTCAATCTAGGCAATAATTTACGTATGCTCGGTTGCCGTTTTGTCTATAAATCCGAGTTAATGGTCGGTAATAGCGATGTTGAAATTTATAAAAGATATTTTAAAAATAGTCTTTGATGTCATGTTTAAATTTGTTGCTGCATTCGTGGTTGGTACGGGAGCGGCCGCTATAGTTTGTTGGTATTATAGTATTCCTTTGGTTTTTTCTATTGTCGGAGGGATTATGGTGTTAGGTCTCGCACTGGCATTAATTTCAGAAAGTCCGTTTGATTGAAGAGACTTCTAGACACTTTGTTGCCATTACGGCTGTTTATTTCCATTTTCTGGATCTGATAATCCTATAAGCGTAATTCGGTGCGCATGGCAAGCTCAGCGAGAGGCAACAAAAAACCGTCGCGGCGCGGGTGTCGTTAACGGCGGGCGTTGTAAAGGCCGTATATTTTGCTTAATAGAACCAACGACAGAATTAAAGAACTAGAAGAGCTATCGAGTTGCGGTGAAGGTGATCTAAACTGCCCCAAAGGGAAAAACTAACAACATATAACAATACAAAGCCACAAGAGGTATAGCGTTTTACTCGCCATACCTCTGACGTTGTGCACACGAGGATAAAAATTGAACATTGATTTTTCTAAAGTAACGCCTGTCTCAGAGTTGCAAGAGCCTTCTTCTGCTGAGTCAACTTACATCGTTGAATATCTCAAAGAGGCAGAAGCCGAAGTAAACCAATATGCATGGAATGATGGTATCAAACAGTCGTACTTTGGTATCGGCGAGGCCAATGTATATGCCGTATTTCTGTTTGAGATTATTCCTGGCCGTGATGATGTTGATGATTTTCTATGGGTCATAGTCGGTGATCTTCCGACGGCCTATATAACCTGCGAAGAAGCTCCCAACCCAGCTTGTGCTTTAGATGGCTATATTGGCGCAATGGAGCAATGGATTGATGCCGCCTTTTATGGCACATCGTTGGAGGGTATTTTTCCAGTGAAGATTGATGCAAATCTTAGCAATGCTAAGCAGTTAAGAAACAGTTTAGATTATCTAGATGAAAATGTTTTGATTCACTACAAGCAAGATTTAAAGTGTTAACTGGTTACAAAAATATCTAGCAAACACAAAACCTTTAAGCCTTTTGGCGCGTTGATACTTTGTTTGTCGGTTTTACTTGCGTTAGCCAATATCTGCGCCGGCAAAGGTAGATACAACTAATACTAGAGGCGCAAAATTTTATCCACGGGGGGTGAAATGATAGACGAGAAAAATGTGTTGTTGATTGGTTGGGATCTTGAGGCAGTTGATTTTGCTAACTGGCCTGGACTCAATGCCGTTAAATTACACGGCGCGCTAAATGCCGATTGCGAAGCCCTCGACGCTCTTGGTTATCAGGCAGGCCAATGCTTTATTAGAGACCAAAACAGCGCGGCAGACGATGTACTTGCTGCGCTTAATAGCAAAATATATAGCTGCGGTCTAATTGGTGCAGGGGTTCGAAAAGTTGAACAACATTTTAGTCTGTTTGAGGTTTTAATAAATACCGTTCACCAAGCTACTCCATCAGCGAAACTCTGTTTCAACACCGGACCAACTGATTCAGTCGAGGCTGTTCAACGTTGGTTAGACTGAGGTCGAAGAAAAAGCATAGGGTATTCAGCCTGACTTTTTATTGCGTGTTAATGCTATGTGAACGAGAGTTTACATTCGGCTGTCTAAACTAATCATTGGCTATTGATCAGCAGCTACTTTAAAGCGTTACTATCGCAGTTGTATAGATTCGCCCCAGCGGTTGAATAGGCCGCCTGTTTTTTGTCTAAAAGAGAATAAAAATAATGACTAAGACTCTATTAAGTTTGTCCGCCGTTTTACTACTGTTGGCTGGTTGTAGCCAACACTCTGTATCGACCAAAAGTTACGGCGATGCGGCCGAAGTTGCCGAGCGCAGCAGTATTATCGACTCCAGCAACAAAATAGACGTTAACATTCGCTGGACCAGCTACGGTATCCCACATGTAAAAGCCAATGACTGGACCAGCCTGGGTTATGGATACGCCTACGCGACAGCGACTGATGGCGTTTGTGTTATTGCTAAAGACATTGTTGTGGTGAACGGCAATTTAACAAAATATTTTGGCGATCAATCACGAGCAAGCGACATTTTTCATCGGGCGGTTGTTAGTAGCTCATTGATCGAACAATACAATGCATCACAGAGCGCCCGTGCAGAAAAATTCAATACTGGATATGTGGCTGGCTACAATCGATATCTAGCCGATCATGCTGATGAATTACCGGCTTCTTGCGCCAATGCTGATTGGGTGAGGCCTATTGCCAGAGATGATATGGTGCGCTTAGTTTTAGGCGTGGGTATTCGCTATGGTTTAGGCCGATACATCAAGGATATTGCCACCGCACAACCTCCGACAGGCGCGCCTGTAGAAAGTCTAAACTCATCGGCTAAAGCGCCAATAGTCATCGATGGAGATGACCTTCCGCTGGCAAGTAATGCGGTTGCCTTTGGTCGCGCGGTTACCGAAAACGGTCGAGGAATTTTGTTCGGTAATCCACACTATCCTTGGTCTGGCCCGTCACGCTTTCATTTGATTCACATGACCTTACCCGGTCAGGTGGACATTATGGGCACCAGCCTTTTGTCTACTGCGGGCGTGTCTATTGGTTTCAATCATGATGTAGCTTGGACCCATACAGTATCGACGGGTATGCGCGCTACGCTTTATAAATTAGAGCTGCATGCAGACGACCCTACGCAGTATCGTTTTGAGGACAGCTACCGTAAAATGGAGGCCAGACAGGTAAGCCTTGCTGATGGTTCAAGTACAAAGGTTTACTTTAGCCACTACGGGCCGATTGTCGCGCGCGAGGGTATCGCATGGGATCAAACCACCGCATACACCGTGAGGGATGCTAACCTCGGTAATTTTCAATCAGCGGCTAGCTACCACGCGATGTCACAAGCCAGCGATGTCTATGAGTTAATCGAAGGCCTTAGCCTCGGCGGTGTATCGTGGGTTAATACCATCGCCGCAGACAGCAAAGGCAACGCTATGTATGCCGATATA
>JBLHXJ010000131.1:0-8052 GCA_047629535.1 Arenicella sp.
CACGGAGATAATCTTTTAACTCGATTTGATCAGCGGCCATAAACTGCTTTATCTAATGCGCACAGCGCGACGTAGTTCTTCTAATAAAATGTAAGCAAATGGCCAAATCAGCACAGTGCCTAGTAGCGAGTACCAATACTCGGTAGTAATTGTAAAGCCTGCGACTAGTCCTGAGAGCCAACCTGTCAAAAGCTTAAAAAAGCCGATAAATGCGCCCATCGAGATCATCTGCTGCCAGATCGACAAAACTCGTAGTTGCTGACTAGTAGAATTAACGATAAACGCTAAGGTTGCCAATCCAAAACCCATCACCCCAAACTTTCGAACAAACAAGACCTCAACTAGCGTACCAATAATGAATCCGACAAAAGGCCCAACGCGTTTCGGCGTGACCAATGCCCAATATGCAACAACAATAGCGATCCAGTCAGGCCAGAAGTAAAATAGCCAGCCAGGTAACTGAACCACAGTCAGTACTAGTGCCACAAATGCCGAGATGAAAACAGCAAAGGCCAGACTACCCGATGAAGATCTGCTACTTGATGGCATCTTACTCCTCTCCCGAAATCAATTGTTCGACTCGTTTTTGGCCCTGAGTCTGAGCCTGTCGAGACAATAGTAGTACGTGATTAGAACGGTCTAGTTTAGCGATCGGTTCGGCGGTCACCTTAATAAACGCCTCGTCTTCAATCACCTTCACATCGGTCACAACAGCAACCGGGTAACCATTGGGAAAGCGCCCTCCCATGCCCGAACTGATTAACAAATCACCCACCAAAATATCAGAATTTTGATTCAAAAACGGCACTCGTAATAGTGAAACGCTGCCGGTTCCGTGCACCACCGTTCGCAAGCCATTGCGCGCAACTTGAACCGGTAATGCGTGACTCGGGTCAGTGATAAGCACGATTATGCTGCTTAGCGGCATAACTTCGGTGACTTGGCCAATTACGCCTTGGTCATCGATAACAGCTTGGCCAACATAGACGCCGTCACGGATACCAAGGCCGACTGAAACACGATGGTTATCTCGATCTAGATTGACGTCCATTAACTCAGCTAATGTGATTTTTTCTTTGAGACGATCTGAGGCGGCTAACAAGGCACGTAAATCTTGATTTTCTTTCTCTAGAGTCCTTAGAAGTAGTGACTCTGACTTAAGCTTAAAATATTCGTTGCGAAGGTTGTCGTAGGCAATCTGCAAGTCGGGTTCGGCCGTCAATGTCGAGGTAAAGTAGCGACCAATCGCAGACGGTACCGATGCCAAGCCCTGAATCGGTGATAGCGCCACAGACAATATATTGCGAGGACCATCTAACCAAGATGTTTTCGAGTCAGCCAGCATCATCGCCACAGAAATTACAAATACCGAAGCGTACTGCGACCAACCAGAGTTTTTGCGAAACGGCTGTGCCACGAATTAATTAACCTGCACCTGCTAATACTGCATGTAATTTATGCGTGTATTTATAGGTCACAAGTCGGACACATCTAATACGCGCAGCGCTAATAAATCTTAAATTTGATCTTTATTCGTGAGCAAAAACATCGCCCAGGTTATCCATCTCTTCAAGCGCCCGACCACAGCCCCGAGCAACACAGGTCAAGGGATCATCAGCGATCACAACCGGCAAGCCAGTGTCTTCCATTAGTCTACGGTCCATATCGCGCATTAACGCGCCGCCGCCAGCAATAACCATCCCTTTATCACCAATATCGGCGCTTAACTCAGGGGGAGTTTGCTCAAGTGCTTGCTTAATAGTTTGAACAATCGATTCTAATGGGTCACTAATCGCAGAATAAATTTCCTTACTACTCAAAGTAACTGCCCGCGACAGGCCTTCGGCAATATCACGGCCTTTAACTTCCATTTCGCGCTCTTCCGACTTATCCCAAGCCGTAGCAATCGCTTTCTTTACACGCTCAGCACTAGCCTCACCAATTAGTAAGCCATGGTTACGACGCACATGGTTGATAATCGCTTCATCAAAGGTATCTCCGGCAACACGCAAAGACGTGCTGTAGACCATGCCTCCTAAAGACATAACACCGACCTCGGTCGTTCCGCCGCCTATATCCAAAACCATTGAACCTGTTGGCTCGGCGACCGGCAAATTGGCACCAATCGCGACCGCCATAGGCTCTTCAATAAGGTACACCTCGCGAGCGCCCGCACCGTAAGCAGACTCTCGGATAGCACGGCGTTCAACTTGAGTCGAACCACACGGCACGCAGATGATGATTCTCGGGCTACCCTGAAGAAAACGGTTCTCTTGCACTTTTTTGATGAAGTGCTTGAGCATTATTTCAGTAACGTTAAAGTCAGCAATTACGCCATCTTTCATAGGCCGAATCGCTTTAATCGAGCCAGGCGTTCTGCCCAACATTCTCTTAGCTTCGGCGCCTACCGCTAATATGCTCTTACTGTTTAATCCCCCGCCAGGTGTATAGCGAATAGCTACCACCGAAGGCTCATTCAAAATGATGCCTTTTTCTTTAACATAGATAAGGGTGTTGGCGGTGCCGAGGTCAATCGCCAAATCGTTGGAAAACAAGCCTAAAATACTACGTAACATTTATTTATTCGTGTGTAGAGTGCTAAGAATTATTATTATTCGCGTTAATCGAATATTGTACAGCGAATCGACCGCTTGCGCTATTCAACAACAGGGCTATCTGTGGTAATTTCGTGGTTTATTCTACGTTTTCAGTTTTATTGCATTTAAGCTGTCAAACTTAGCTCACAAATAGAGCTAATTGTTTATAGCCCCCATTACTTGGGGAAAGTACAATAGCTTAGATAAGCACTCGAAACACCTTAACCACTTACCCAAAAACTGGCAAAGTTGCTAACAACTACAATGGCTTTAGATAACGAAACCGTGCATAACATAGCGCGCCTTGCTCGCATTAACATCGACCCATCAGAGCTTGATAAAACACGCGGAGCGCTGGAAAACATTCTCGACTTAGTAGCGCAAATGGAAACTGTAGATACCACCGGTATCGAACCGATGACCCACCCTTTTGATGCCACTATGCGATTACGTGCCGACGAGGTCACCGAAACCAATCAGCGTGACAAATTTCAATCGGTCGCACCAAGTGTTGAACGCGGATTGTATTTGGTTCCCAAAGTAATCGACTGAATTTTGCTCAGCGGTAATTTTTCTAACAATTCACGCACTCAATTAACGACCTCGCTTGGCGCCCAGCAGCGCCCGCGCAGTTCACCATAGGATTTAGTTTTGACTATCACAACCTTAGCCCAGTTAGCGGCCGACCTAAACAGCGGCAAGCGTTCGAGCGTGGAAATCACGCAGGACTATTTAGCCCGAATCAAACAATCAGAGCACAATGCATTTATTAGCGTTAACCAAGAACTAGTACTGGATCAAGCGAGAGCAGCGGATCAAAAGCGCGCTCGCGGCGAGACAAGCCCGCTGCTCGGTGTGCCGGTAGCGCAAAAAGATATATTCTGCATTGACGGTACGCAAACCACTTGTGGCTCGAAAATATTAGAAAATTTCGTCGCGCCCTACACCGCCACCGTGGTCGAGAACATGCAGTCCCATGGCGTAGTCAGCATGGGCAAGACAAACATGGACGAATTCGCCATGGGCTCGTCGAATGAAACCTCTTTCTATGGCGCCGTAAGCAATCCTTGGAGTACGGCTGATAAAAGCTTGGTGCCAGGTGGTAGCTCAGGCGGTTCAGCAGCGGCAGTATCGGCATTGCTCGCCCCGGCAGCGACAGGCACAGACACCGGTGGTTCAATCAGGCAGCCTGCGGCGTTTTGCAACCTGACCGGAATCAAACCAAGTTACGGTCGATGCTCGCGTTATGGCATGATCGCCTTTGCTTCATCCTTAGACCAAGCTGGGCCAATGACGCACACTGCCGAAGACGCGGCGTTGTTGTTGAACACCATGGCTGGTTTCGATGCCAAGGATTCGACCTCGTTGGATATTCCTAGCGAAGACTTCACTGCGTCACTAAATGACTCACTAGAAGGCTTGAAAATTGGCTTACCGAAGGAGTTTTTTGGTGATGGATTAGACTCAGAAATGGCCGCTATTATAGAAACTGCGGTCAAACAATTCGAGTCTCTGGGTGCCACTATCAAAGAAGTCTCGCTGCCGAATTCCCACCTAGCGCTGCCTAGCTATTATGTCATCGCGCCGGCTGAAGCATCATCAAATCTTTCTCGCTTTGACGGCGTGCGCTACGGTCACAGAGCTGACCAGTATACTGACCTAGTTGACATGTACACCAAGACGCGTACCGAGGGCTTTGGCGAGGAAGTAAAACGTAGGATTATGATTGGCGCCTATGCTTTATCGTCGGGCTACTACGAAGCCTACTACTCGCAAGCGCAAAAACTGCGTCGACTGATCTCTAACGACTTCACTAGCGCGTTTGCAGAATGTGACGTAATCATGGGGCCAACCACACCCGGCCCAGCGTTCGAGGCTGGCAGCCGTACTGATGATCCGGTGTCGATGTATTTGAACGATATTTACACAATTCCGGCAAACCTTGCAGGCTTACCCGCAGGCTCTATCCCGGCAGGCTTCACCGCCAGTGGCTTACCCACTGGCTTACATTTAATTACTCCGTACCTACAAGAAGCGAAGATGCTTAATATTGCGCATAAATTTCAACAGTCTACCGATTGGCATAGACGTGTCGCGCCAACCGCGATCGTAGGTGGTGCATAATGTTTACATGGGATAAACGCTGGGAAGTTGTGATCGGCCTCGAAGTTCACACCCAGCTACAAACAAAAACAAAGATTTTCTCGGGCAGCTCAATTGCCTATGGCGCTGAAGCAAACACACAAGCAAGTGCTGTCGACATTGCCCTGCCAGGTGTATTGCCGGTAATGAATCTTGAGGCCGCCCGTCTGGCAGTCAAATTCGGCCTAGCCATTGGCGCCCACATTAACCAACGCAATGTGTTTGCCCGCAAGAACTACTTTTACCCTGACCTTCCTAAGGGTTATCAAATTTCACAAATGGAACTACCGATTGTCGGTCTTGGCGAACTTGAGATTGCAACACCTGAAGGCAGTAAGATCATCGGCATCACCCGTGCCCACCTCGAAGAAGACGCAGGCAAATCTCTACACGAAGACTTTCATGGCCAAACCGGTATCGATCTAAACCGAGCTGGCACGCCATTACTTGAAATTGTTTCTGAGCCAGATATGCGTTCACCAACCGAGGCTGTGACCTTCTTACGTAAGTTACACAGCTTGGTGCGATACATCGAAATCTGCGATGGCAACATGCAAGAAGGCTCGTTTCGTTGTGACGCAAATGTATCGGTACGGCCTCGCGGCCAACAAGAGCTGGGGACCCGAACTGAGTTGAAAAACATAAATTCATTCCGCTTTGTTGAGCGCGCGATGGAATATGAAATTGAACGTCAAATCGACATTCTTGAAGACGGCGGCAGCATTACTCAAGAAACCAGACTTTACGATTCCGACAAGCACGAAACTCGTTCAATGCGCTCCAAAGAAGAAGCACACGACTACCGCTACTTTCCGGATCCAGACTTACCACCAATGATTTTGGAGGACAGTTTTCTGGAGCAAGTTCGCGCAACCCTACCCGAGCTTCCAACCGCCAAAAAAGAACGCTTTCAATCCGAGTTTGGCTTGTCATTAGAAGACGCGACGATGCTTACAGCAGATCGCGAAACCGCTGATTTTTTCGAAACTGTAACCAATGCCAGCAAGGCCGAAATCAAGGTGGTAGTCAACTGGATGAGTGGCGAGCTATTCGCCAATTTGAACAAATCTGAACTCGACATCAGCGACTCGCCAATTGGTACAACTCAATTTGCGCTGCTACTAGATCGTATCGCCGATAAAACATTATCAGGCAATACCGCGAAAAAAGTATTCGCCGCGCTTTGGCAGCAAGAGGGTGAGGTAGATACGATTATTGAAGCCAAGGGTCTCAAACAAATCACCGATACAGGAGCAATCGAGGCGGTTGTCGACGAGGTCATTGCCTCCTGCCCAGAGCAGGTTCAGCAATTTAAAGACGGCAATCAAAAAGTCATCGGCTTTTTGGTTGGCCAAGTGATGCAGAAATCACGCGGTAAAGCCAATCCACAGATGGCCAATGAAATGCTAATGGCCAAACTAGTTTAAACACCAAACCTTATATGAATCCGACTTTCTCTGAGCTACTTAGTAGCCTAAAACAAACCTCTGCGCAGCACAGCAGCGTAAGCATAAGCGATAACTGGATGCAGGGGCGCACCACCTATGGTGGTATGTCCGCTGCACTATGCTACCAAGCGGTTGTCAACGACTTCCCCGAATTGCCTCCGCTAAGGTCAGCGCAGATAAATTTCATTGGCCCAGTCGGTGGTGAGGTCAGTGTGACTACAAAAATTATGCGCCAAGGCCGTTCGGTAGCTTATATAAGCGCTGAAATGATCGGCGAGAATGGTCTCGCTACCCACGCTGTATTTTGTTTCGGTGAAAGCCGAGAGTCACGATTGAACCAGGATTTTACCAACAAGCCGAATGTCCCTAGCATTGAGGACTCTAGTAGTTTCTTTGGCTCAGGCTTGGGGCCCTCGTTTGCCGACAACTACGATTGTTTGCTTGCGCAAGGCGGTCACCCGGTAAGCGGATCAGACGCACATGAACATTTTATTTGGGTTCGTCACAAAGACAAAAACGCCAATGATTTAGCGGCGCTGATTGGTCTTGCTGACATGCCGCCGCCGGCGGTGCTGCCGATGTTCAAAGAGTTCGCTCCGATCAGTTCTATGACTTGGATGATGAATTTCCTTAAGCAGGACATCAGCACCGAAGACGGGTGGTGGCTAATGCGCTCGGCCGCCGAACATGCACGCCACGGTTACTCTAGCCAAGACATGCAAGTTTGGAATAAGAACGGCGACTTGGTTATTAGTGCCCGCCAGAGTGTCGCCGTATTTTACTAAGAGCATTACTTACTGGGTCGTTTATCTACTAAACGACGATATTTCAACAAACCACTGTAACGCGGTCTTTGCCATTAGTCTTTAAAGCTAGGCTTACGTTTTTGCAACTCTGCCATTACCGCTTCGATCTGGTTCGGCGTACCCATAATTTTGTCCTGCTCAACGGACTCCATTAACAAGCCCTGTTGCGCAGTTTGGTAATTAGCGGCGTCAATTATTTTTTTCGCGGCTCTAATGGCGTCGGGATTTTTATAGGCGATTTGCTCAGCGACACTCATCGCATGCGCCAAGGGATCATCTACAACCTCGGTTACAAATCCCCACTCTTTAGCTTGCTCGGCGTCAAATATCTTAGCCGTGTATGTAAGCTCACGGATCACGTCGTCTCTAATTATATGACGCATAATTTGAGTGCTACTCATATCCGGTACGATACCCCAGCGCATTTCAAGAATAGAGAATTTGCTATTCGCTTTAGCGTATCGAAAGTCGGCGCCTAAGGCGATCTGCAAACCGCCACCAAGACAAAAACCCTCGACCGCGGCAATCACTGGCATAGGCAGCTCTCTCCACATCCAAGCGGCGTACTGCGCGGCATTTGCAATACCATGGGTTCGCTCTGCCAGCCCTGCTGCCGAAGCATTCTCGCCGATCGACACGCCACTATCCTCTAGCATCGAGGAAAAATTCGACTTGTCCAAACCGGCACAAAAATTACCACCGTCGCCAGAAATAACCACCACTCGAATACTAGAATCCTGACGGATTTGCTCGCCTACCATCGGAATGGCATCGAACATTTCACTGTCTAAAGAGTTCATTTTTTGCGCACGTGAAAGCTTAACGTGGGCGATGTGATTTTCCACGGTAAGTTCTATTCTATTGTTAATCATAATTTTCTAATCCGAGTTTTTGCATTTCAGTCTCAGGCTACCTGCTTATTACAGCCTAAAGCTATATGTCTGTTTAAGCCTAGGCTGCTTATCTGTTTCAAGCTAAAGCTACGATGGGATCTTCTCTATCCAGCAGCATCAAAATTGGCGGCAAAATCAAGAAATCAAAGATTAATGCTATGACGAT
>JBLHXJ010000132.1:0-8037 GCA_047629535.1 Arenicella sp.
GACTCAAAGATCGACAGATTATCAAACTCTCTATCGACGATCGCGGGAATACGACCATTCGGACTCTTGGCTAGAAACTCTGCTTTATGTTGCTCGGCTTCGCTTATGTTAACGAAATAGGTCTCGTATTCCATCTCCAACGCTTCTAAAGTACAAGAAGCTTTGTGGCCATTAGGCGTTGGTGCGGTATATAGTTCAATCATAACGTCACCCTAAACCAATAAGCTTGGCCGCTCGGCCAAGCTGCTACGCCAGCGAATAATATTTTGATGATGCTCTTGTGGCTTCACCCTAACCACGCGGGCAAAATCTACCGCGACGACGGCCGATATATCGGCTAGCGAAAAATTATCAATAGCGACAAACTCTCTGCCCTCGAGATGACCGTTCAGAGTATCGAAAAAGGCATTCAGACGAGCCAAGCCTCGCTCAGCAAGTTGAGGAATCTGATCATAATTCGCCGCGCCTGTTATCGCTCTGCCCTTCATCATAGGCGAAGAGTTACGCAACGCTTCGGCAACCGCATAGAGACCATCGAACTCGATCTTCGAATTCCACGATGCAACTAAACCCTTCTCAGCATCCGTCGAACCTAACAACGGCGGATTGGGAAACGCACTTTCAAGGTAGGCTGCAATACCTGAATTTTCAGTAAGCATGGTGCCATCATCAAGCTTTAAAACAGGAACAGTGCAAGACGGGTTTATCAATTTAAACTCATCACTCATCTGCTCTGCTTTCATCAGATCAATGTTAATAACCTCATGAGGCGCTTGTTTCTCGTGTAGAAATATACGCGCTCGTCGCGGGCTTGGTGCGGTTAAACAATCATAAAAAATCATCTTGGTCGCCTATGAGTACAGGTTAGCAAAGCGCTTATTAACGATAGTATCGGCATCGTGCATGATTTTAGTAATAAGCTCTTCGACGGTTGGAATGTCATGAATTAGGCCAGCAACCATGCCACATGACCACGCGCCTGCATCCATATCACCATTTTGCATGATCTTCGGGTAAACGCCGGCGACCTCATCAATAATATCTTCAAACTTCAAATCAGCACCTAACCTGGCTTCCTTTTCAAGCAAACGTTCTACCGCAGGGTTATTCAGTACTCGCTCAGTGTTCCTTAGTGGACGCATCACCAAACGCGTGTCCAGTTCAGAGGCGGCAACAATGGCTTCCTTTACGTTTTGATGTACTGGTGCCTCTTTAGTGGCGATGAATCGCGTGCCCATATTAATGCCGTCAGCACCCATGGCGATAGCACCGACAAGACTTCGACCATCAGCCATACCACCTGATGCAACAAATGGGATCTCGAGTTCGTCAGCCGCTCGCGGTAACAAAATAAAGTTAGGTATATCGTCTTCACCTGGGTGGCCACCACACTCAAAGCCATCGACCGATACCGCATCACAGCCTATAGACTGAGCCTTTAAAGCATGGCGCACAGCGGTGCACTTATGAATAACTTTAACGTCAGCCTCTTTTAACATAGGCAACCATTTAGCCGGGTTATTACCGGCGGTCTCAACCACCTTTACGCCGCTTTCGATAATTACTTTGAACAGGCTGCCATAGTCTGGCGGTGTTAGAGTCGGTAAGAACGTCATATTGACGCCAAATGGCTTATCGGTCATGGTTTTACATCGCTCGATTTCAGCCTTTAGCTTTTCTGGCGTGCCTAGTGTTAGGCCAGTAATCATGCCTAAGCCGCCGGCGTTTGAAACAGCCGCAGCAAGATCGGCCAAGCCAACAAAGTGCATGCCGCCTTGGATGATCGGGTGTTGAATCTTAAACAGTTCGGTAATACGAGTTTTCATGTTGAAATCCTATTGAGTTATTCTTCTAGTTATATTTTTAAGCTGACTTATTTGTTTGACTGTCCATCGTCCACTTTAACAATGGTGCCAGTAACACATTCTGATGCAGGTGAACTAAGAAACAGTAAGGTGCTGTCTAATTGCGACGGCGAGCCGATTCGCTTGCGCGGGAAATAGCCGGCAAGATCACCCATTCGCGCTTGCATGCCATCCACCATTTCAGAGGCGAACACACCCGGTGCAATTGCATTTACATTGATGTTGAATTTCGCCCATTCTACTGACAGGGCCTCGGTCATTCGAGCAATCGCCGCCTTACTAACTGAGTAGAGCGCCGCACCATTACCGTCATATTGGTACGCTGCCATACTAGCAATATTAATTATTCGGCCAGGCTTTTTATCAGCGATTAAACGCTTGGCGACCTCTCGACTCAAAATAAACGGCCCGCGAACATTGGTATCTAGAACCCGGTCAATCAACTCAATGTCCATTTTCGTCGCTAACTGGGCATCTGGTATGCCAGCGTTATTGACTAAAATAGTCACCAACCCTAAATGCTGCTCTATATCGGCGACCACCGACACAATTGCATCAGCATCAGTCATATCGAGGATAAAGGAAGCACATTCACCACCATCCTGTTTAATTAGTGCTTCTAGCTCAGCTAAACGATCCTTGCGTCTACCAGCAATGGCGACCTTAGCCCCAGCCGAAGCTAAAACTCGAGAGAAGTGCCAACCCAAACCTGAGGTCGCTCCGGTGACAAAGGCCACTTGCCCGGTGAGATCCTGCGAATTATTAGGGAACGGAAAATCGTGCATTAGTGGACCACAAGTTTTTATTATTTGATTTGAATCTTAAACCGAACTAGGTCTATTTTTCGTTAGTGCGTCAAACCCAGGTCTACGCTCGAGCAAACCCAAGTCGACGCTCGAGAAAACCCGAGAACAGCGGACACCAAAAACCGAAAAAGGCCGCTCGACTAATTCGAATCAACTAACTTAATTCAACCGGGCCGTCAGAATAACTGGATTTGGCTACTGGTGATAGCATCAAAGTCATAGCCAATAAACGGCAGCACAGCATCAGCGATCGGTTTAATTTGCTTTTCAATATAGTGGTCATAATCAAGCTGGCTAGCATGATATTCGATCGGTTCTGGTCCATTGGTGGTCATTACATAGGTAATCCATCCCTTATTCTGGTAGAGCAGCGTTTTTCCAAGCTGTTCATTTTTTTGATCTGCAAACCGAGCCGCTCGCACATGCGGCGGTACGTTTTTAACGTAAAGCTCGAGCTTACGGCGAAGTTGCTTACGGTAATTGAGCTTAGCATCACACTTGCCCGCGAGCGTATCAACAACCACGCTCTTGACCAGCTCGGTTGGGTCTCGATCATGAAATACGTGATCAAAAAGCTTCGCCTGAAACTCTTTAGCTAGCTCGGTCCAGTCGGTTCGAATGTTCTCTAGGCCTTTGAAAATAATTTTTTCGTGATTAGTTTTAGAATCAATAATCAAACCAGCGTAACGTTTTTTACTGCCCGCTTCAGAGCCTCTAATGGTAGGCATTAGAAAGCGACTAAAATGAGTTTCGAACTCTATTTCAAGTAAGCAGTCGAGTTGATATTGATCAGCCAGCCTTTGCGCCCAGCGTTGATTGATAAGTTCGACTAATTGGCGGCCGATTTGATTGCACTGCGTCGCATCAAGGTTATCGTCAAGCGAAACAAAGGTAGAGTCGGTATCGCCATAGATTACATCATAGCCCTGCTCTTCAATCCATTTACCCGTCGTTTGCATGATCTCGTGGCCACGCATGGTTATTGAGCTTGCTAAGCGAGTATCGTAAAAACGGCAGCCGCCAGATCCAAGCACGCCATAAAATGAGTTCATAATAATTTTGATAGCTTGAGAGCGAACCTTGTCGTTATCTCGCTTGGCTTGGTCCCTTTGCGCCCAAAGATCGGTAATAATTTGCGGCAAATAGTGCTTCTCTCGATCAAAGCTAGCGCCGCGAAAGCCCGGAATACTGTCTTCAGGCCTTGCTAAACCCTCTATCAGTCCCATAGGGTCTATCTTAAACGTTCTAATTATTGATGGGTATAAGCTCTTAAAATCGAGCACCAAGACATTGCGATATAAACCAGGCGTTGAGTCCATAACATATCCGCCTGGACTGGCTAATCCACCGTCTTGCGGTAAGTTTGGTGCTACGTATCCACCGCGATGAAGTTGTGGTAAATACAGGTTGGTAAAGGCGGCGACCGAGCCGCCGGCCCGATCTAACTCCAAACCGGTAATTTTACTCCGAAGGACTAGATAGTCGATGATTTTAGTATGCTCAAAGATATCTAGGACTAGGCGACAATCCTCTAAGTTGTATGCGGCCAATGCGGCCTTATCGTGGTGAAAGTTATGTACGATTTCGGCTATTCGATCATCTACGCCTTGCTCAACTTTCTTACCTCGACCCAACAATGTCTGAGCGACATTTTCCAATGAAAAGCTGGGAAACATCCAGGTAGCTGACTTAAGCGCGTCGATCCCATCGATAGTGACACGCCCAGCAATAGATACGTAGCCTTTACTCGGGTCGTTAACTTGCTTGCGCCAGCTTGCCTCGCGATTGCCTCGGCCTAAGCGCAACTTTATGTTGTGGAAATCAGCACGCTCGATAAGAATGCGCATATCAAAGTTAATAACGTTCCAGCCAATAATCAGATCTGGATCGATAGCGCCAATGCGCTGACATAGCCCGACCAGCAGGTCTTTCTCGTGCTTAAACCACAGAATCTTGGTGTCACAATCAGCTTGCGGGTCGCCGATCATTAAAACTTCGGAAACCATATTGTCAGATGTCGCTAGGCCTACCGAAAACAACTCGCCATCCATTGCGCATTCGATATCCAAAGAAACCGCCGATAAATTAGCCTGGTATTCGCCACTTTTAAGCTTGGCATGGCTAAATTCTAAATAACCTTTACGCTCTGTCCGCTGACCCGTAAAGGTGACAGCACCATAGGCAAAGCGCTCCATAAGGTAACGATCATGCGGTCGAATGTCGGCTTCATGAACCTCAATATTGGCACGCTTGAGAGAATCTTGAACGTGATATGCGTCACTCGATGTGGCGGTATACACCGCGGATACAAGCTTACCTTCGAAGGTTTTTAGCTTTAGAGGCTTAACCTCATAATCGGCTCTGCGAGCGTCTCGACCAAGCCCTTTTAAAGAAGTCTCGGCTTTAATGCCGTGCTCTTGCGATATGAAAAATAACGGCCGTTGGTCGGCTACCATCAAAAGCACTGGCCCTAGGTCACTCGCTAGCCAATACTCGATATCCGTTCGACCATAGCGGCTAACACTTGAACGCGTAAGCAAAAAGCCGGTATGAATTTCAGTCATGGTGGTAGGTAACCTTAGCGCTTGCTTATTAATATACAATGCTACCTTAAGATCGTAAAAGATTCTCTGTATCTATCCCATAGTGCCGTCTACAATCATTATCGATGACCGCTACAATTACCCTAAGGTTTAACAAGATGGTGACAATAGGGTTAAGGTTGTAGGCGAAATTCGACACTTGCTCTATCGTTGTAGAGGTAGAAAACTATTCCCGAACCAGCTATTAAACTGGCTACTTAACTATGAAAATCGTATTCGCAAAGTCCCCTTTATTGACCGTTCGCCTACTAGTCGCTAGCGGCGCATTGCTATTGGCAACCGCTTGCCAAGCTATTGGGCAAGACACTAAACAGGCTAAGCCAAACCGCGAAGCGTCGAAAGGACCGGTACATCAAACCGAAGATTGCCCAATTGTTAGTAGCCAAAATTGGTCGGCCAAAATCGCCTCTTCTGACCCTGGCAAACCGATACTATCAATCAACGGCGACATAGAACTACCTAATCCAGGTTATTCCGTCGTTCTGGAACAAGGTATCGCCGATAGAAGCGCCACCCCTAGCCAACATTTTGATCTACGCACCGAACGCCTCACCGGTTTTTACATACAAGCGATTACAGCGATGACCCTAGAGCACTCGTCAGTAGCCATAGCCAAGCACTATCATTCAATTGTGATTCACTGCGGCGAGCAGATTATTGCCACTATAGAAAACGTTTCGGCAAGATAGCTATGGCTTGATCCTAGTTGCTTGAGGATTTAAAAGTGACTGGCCTTGAAGATTAATTTCAAGCTAAGATTGAACCCAAATTTCAAGAATAAATATTCAGGACAAGTTAATGAGTTATCAATGCTTCGACGTATCATTCGAAAAACAGGTCGCACACATACAATTGAGTCGACCGCAAAAGCGCAACGCCATGAGCCCTGAATTTTGGGATGAACTACCCGAAATCGTCAGAGATATCGACGCTAATGTAAAAGCTAGAGCGATTGTTATTTCGTCTACCGGCCCACATTTCACCGCTGGTATCGATATTGGTGCGTTCCTGAATCAGGGCGACGAGGGCAGCGACAAGACTAAGGCTGATCATGGCGTTCGTTTCAATCAAAGCGCGCGCTTGATGCAAGAGACCTTCTCTGTCTTGGAAAACTGTCGTATGCCGGTGTTGGCAGCAATTCAAGGAGGCTGCATTGGCGGCGGCGTTGACCTTACTACCGCGTGCGACATGCGCTATGCAACTGAAGATGCTTTCTTTTCCGTACACGAAACAAATATTGCCATGACCGCTGACGTCGGAACGTTCCCTCGCTTGGTTAATCTAGTGCCCGAAGGTATCGCCAGAGAAATGGCGTTCACCGGCAACCCCTTAGGCGCTACAGAGGCACTAGGCTATGGTTTAGTCAATCGCGTGTACCCAGACCAAGAGACGATGCTGACTGAGGTCATGAAAACGGCCGTGCAAATCGCGCAACAAGCGCCGTTAGCGGTCTACGGCTGTAAACGTATGATCAATTATGCACGAGACCACTCAACCTCCGACACGCTCGACTATGTAGTAACCTGGAACGCAAGTATGCTGAGCGTTGATGAGATTGGCGAAGCGATGACAGCAAAAGCCGAGAAACGAGCAGCAAAATTTACCGATTTGCCGCCCATCCCCAGTAAAATAAGTCGTTAGCCAGCGTAGATCTAAGCCTTTGGCCGTCTTGGCATAAAAGCCTTTAGCCGCTTAGATCTAGGCCCTGCATAAAAGCCGTTAGCGGCGCTCTATACGAAGCCTTTAGCTGTCTTTAGGTCTCGCCGCTAGCTATTTCTAAACTCGCCAGCCGGATAGGCGTCGCAGCCTAGTTTGGAATATTCAGCTGGATTCCAAAAATCACTCGATTGATAACCGTGTAAGAATAGAGCAGCGTAGGCTTCACAGCGCTCTCGTTGGTCGGTCACAATAGTATCAACCGCTAACTTAGCTTTAATATCGGCTACATTGTCGCGCACTTCTTGCATACGCCGACCGCCATCAGCATTTGTATCAAGTAACATCACATTGGCCCCCGACTGACTCCAGGCTGACCAATCAGGTTGCTGGCCGCTAAAACCCTTGCCCGGCTCACCGTTATGCGCGAATGCCGCCCAATAGTCCATCATAGACAGTGATAACTCTTTTCTGCCCGGCGCATTAGTCTTGTCTAAAAGCGGCCCCATTGCTACGCCACCTTCAAAATCACCAAACACGAAGTTAATTTCAAGGGCGTGCGCTGCGCCAATTAGAGTTGGCAAGTCAACCAGTAGGTTTGATGGTGATTCGTCCCAATCAAATCTATACGCAAAAACATCAGGAGCATTTGTTTTACTGATAATTTTGGCTGGCTCGTCAACCGCGCCAGCCTTCCAGTTATCAGAAACATACTCTGACACTCGATTATAGTAAGCCTTGTTTTTAGGCCGTGGAAGTACACCAAATAGGTTATCGATGTAGCGAGGGTTGCGTGCCATGAATAGCTTATTTTCATCGCGGTTGGTACCTAGCATTAGCGGTACACTATTATAATTATCGACCGAATTAAACAGTTCAAGCGTAGAAGTCTTAGGTAAAACATAGCCATCACGAAGAACTCTGGCAATCTGTATGTAGCCAGACCCTCCATTGTCTACAGCAAGCGTCATTAACTTCTCTGGTGTCACATTACGCAGCGTTGCCATCAACTCCTGCGACTCTATCGCGGCTATTTTTTGACGTACTTGATCTTTAGATAGACTTGAATCTAAGTCAGATAAAACCAATGAAATCAATCCATTAGAG
>JBLHXJ010000133.1:0-8029 GCA_047629535.1 Arenicella sp.
AATATTGGCTTCTCGAGAATCCATCGTGACATACTTCAAATCAACATTTTCAGGCATGCCATATCGGATTTTTCGAACCACTGAAGATCGCCCTATAAAGTCACCACGCTCGACGCTTTTGATGCCCTCCATAGTGTAGATTGCCCACCGCCGAATTCGAGAACCGTTTTATTGGAGAAATCGCGAAACTTGAGAAAGTCGATCGACGGATAGGTATACCAAGGAATCGCGCTGACATCTCTTGCCACCGCCGACATTTTAAACGAACTACGAATATAGCCACTTAGAAAAGCAAACCGTATAGGTCCTATAATAGCTGTGGCTAAGCTTCTAATAAAGTCACTAAGCCAGCTTGGCAGTAGCTTTTTTAACGGCGAAAAAAGCCGATGAACTACTGTTTGATGCATTCGCTATCGTCCGCTTTATCTTGGCCACGATACTCTGGCACTAAGTCTTTTATACACTCTGATAGGCTTTTATCGTAGCGGTCTAAGCGCTCTTCAATCTTAGAAAACACCGAGGTGACCAACTCTTGAGATACTGTCCTAGTGTCGGCTAAGTAGATTTTATCTACATCTGTGTCCGTTAGATTTTCGTCATCGTGAAACAGTTCTTCGTGCAATTTTTCACCGGGCCTTAAGCCGGTATAGACGATTTCAATGTCGACTCCAGGCTCTCGTCCAGACAAACGAATTAGTTGTTCAGCGAGTTGAGAAATCAACACCGGTTGGCCCATATCCAGAACATAAATTCGGCCATCCTCGCCCATCGCGCTGGCTTCAAGTATCAGCTGCGTGGCCTCAATTATGGTCATGAAGTACCGAGTCATTTCAGGGTGCGTTACGGTAATCGGCCCGCCGTGCTTAATTTGCTGCTGAAATTTAGGTACGACACTGCCGGCCGAGCCCAAAACGTTACCAAAACGAACGGTTATAAATTTAGTCTCGCTGCGCGACGCTAGTTGCTGACAATAGATCTCAGCAACTCGCTTACAAGCGCCCATTAAACTACTCGGATTAACCGCCTTATCAGTAGAAATAAGGACAAATTTTTCGACCCCCATTTTATGCGCTAGATCAGCAATGATGCGAGTTCCTAAGGCATTATTTTTAATCGCTTCGCGAACTTGACCTTCTAATAATGGAACATGCTTATAGGCTGCGGCATGAAACACCGCCGCCGGTTTGAATGTCTCAAAAACATGATTGGCGGCGGCCGCGTCACAGACATCGCCCAGCACAGGTGTCACTGTGACGTTAGGAAAGCGCTCAGTCATTTCTTCTTGAATTCGATAGAGGTTGTATTCACTTTGATCAAATAACACGATGTGCGACGAGCAAACCGATGCCAGTTGCCGGCAGAGCTCAGAACCTATCGAGCCGCCGGCGCCCGTAACCAAGACTGTTTTGTCGCATAAACTGTGCTTAATTCGATGCCAGTCAAGCTTAACCGGATCTCGACCTAATAGGTCGTCGATGCGCACTTCGCGCATATCGCCGAGCTGTGCCTTACCGGTTAACAATTCATGTGCACCCGGCAGAGTCTTAAACTCTATGCCGGTGCGCTCGCAAATTGTCACCAAGCGTTGCATTTGCTTGTCATTGGCGGACGGCACGGCGATTAATACTAAGTCTATTTCCCAGCGGTTAATCAGATCTTGCAATACATCGGGTGAAGCCACAATCGGTACTCGGTGAATTTGGCGACCAATTTTACTCGGATCATCATCAAGAAAAGCGACTATATTATAACGATTTAGATGGTTGCGATTTAAGTCGCGTAATAGCTGCTCACCCGCCGCTCCGGCGCCGAGAATAACTATTTTACGACCCGACTGAGCGGAAAAATGGCGTTCCTTAATTAAGCGATAAAATAAGCGAGAGCCGCACATTAGGGCGGTCAATATTAATACATACAGTACAATTGCGGTTCGTGGCACATATGCCAATCTCTCTGCAACCAAAAATAAGGTGAAGAAAATCGCCGCGGTACCAATTAACACCGCCTTAAATATCGAGCTTAAATCTGGCAATGAGACAAAGCGCCATTCGCCACGATGCACGCCGACGAAAATATTGGTTACCGCCTGAACCGCGACCACCACTGGCAGCGCAGAGAACGCCCCTTGAAAGAAAATATCTGGAATGGTTCCTAGATCGTAACGCAGCCAGTAAGCGCCGAGCCAAGCGACCGGAATCACGAGGATATCGTGGAGTACTATTCTCCATCGAAAGATCAAACTAGTGAGAGAGTTCACCATTATAAGTAGCGTTTCTTATTCTTTTTTGTGAGTTAAAGTATGGGCACGTTTTTCAAGAAAAATGACCAACACAGCCGATACACCCAGCGATAAAATAATGGCGACCAGCGAAAGCCAAAGCATATCACGGTACATCACCCCTAGCGTTGCAATCACTGAACATATCAGCATCAATATCAGGCTCGCTAGGGCAATTTTTGAATGCGCGTAACCGGCATTGGCTAAACGTTGGTAAAAATGCTGGCGGTGAGGTAGCCAAATTTTTTCACCTCGACGCGCACGCATTAAGATGGTCGCCGTAGAATCCGCTATAAATACCCCGAAAAGACCGAAAAAACTAACGATCGACAAGCCGTGCCGGGTACTACCAATAATAAACAAGGTGCCAAAAAATCCACCTAAACCGATACTACCAACATCGCCCATGAAAATTTTTGCTGGACTCCAGTTCCACAACATAAAAGCATAACTACTAGCCGCCACTACCACGCAGACAAGCGCCATTGGCATGTCCTGGTGCATAAAAAACCAAAATGCCAATGAGATGCTGGCCACAATTGATTGCGATGCAGCAAGACCATCTAAACCGTCCATGAAATTGTAAAGATTGGCCATCCAGAGCAAGCCGATGATCGACAAAATAGGCCCAAACCAAGATAGCTCAATGCCTAGTAGCTGACTTACCCAACCGAAAGCGGATACCGTCAAGCTACAAATCAGCAGCTGAACTATGAGTCGGAACTTAGGTGTTAAATCCGCCCTGTCGTCCCACCAGCTCAAGCTAGCCCAGGCAAAGACTATAAATGCTAAACCAGCAAACAGTGCCGGGCGGCCAGAAGTAACTGCGGCGACAATCAGCGCAACCAGCAAACTGGCGATAATGACCAAGCCACCGCCTCGCGGTATTGCGCCTTGATGACTGGTGCGATGATTTGGCAGGTCAACAATATTGTTAGCGATCAAACGACCGATTAGCCACCTAACAGCAAACCATGACAGCGTGACGACCAGACTAAACAGTAATGCTGTTTGTACGGCGAGAGTCAAAACGTCAGATCTCGCTGAGGCTGTTCAAGAAAACCTTGTGGCGAAAAGCCAAAATCTTGGGCGGCGGCTGAGTAATCATAATTCAGATCTTGGTTCATTCTTGTTGCCATTTCGGCGGTGTAAGAAAAGCCACTAAGCTTGGCCGCTACTATTAATGCTGGGCGAAACAACCATAAAGGAATACTCAAAATAAATGGTCGCCGTCCAAGACCCTTAAAAATGCGAATCACCATTTGCCGATACGTGATCGCATCTTTGCCGGCAACGTTATACGCGCGTGGCTCACTTACTTCAGCACTAAGCGCATTTAGCGCAAGTTCCGCCAAGTCGTCAGCATGCACTGGTTGCCTCAATCCGTTAGCCTTACCAACTAACAGCATAAAGCCAAAGCGCCTGATAAAGCTGGCTATATGCGATACATTTTGATCTCGGCCATAGCCGTAGATTAGTGACGGCCTTAGAATAATCAAGCTAATGCTATTGCTCTTGCAAAGACTCATCAGAGCCTCTTCAGACTCACGCAGTAGATTGACTAGGTGCAGCTCTGAGGAATCCTCAGTGTTTTGTTTACTCAGCACGCTGGTTGAGCTAAACACCACTAGACGACTTATACCGGCGTTATAAAGCGCATCGAAATGGGCCGGCAGCAACCATATCGGTGCGCAATGAATCAATGTCGTAAACTGTGATAATTGCTGTCCAACCGAACGACTAGGTGCTTGTGATAAATCCCACTGCAGATCAGCCGATGAGCTAGACGCTTGGCGTGAAACCGCCCGATAAGCCCTACCCTCTAGCGCCAGACGTTGGCACAGCGGCAGACCAACAACTCCTTTTGCTCCGGTCACAAGTATCATCGGCCTAGTGCACCCTTGACTAAGGAGATAGATGCACGCAGTAGGAAACTGCTTGCAATACCCAACTTGACCAGTAAGCGAACTGGCAAGTTATATGAATTCTGATAAAACTTATCAAAAAAGCGATTCATACCCGTATGTAACGTATAGAGAACGGCTATCGGCCTAGACTTAGAACTTACGCCCTTTGCGTGAATCACGGTGGCGGCCGGCACCAGCGCCACCTGCCAGTGATTTAATGCGAAGCGTTTACACCAATCTAAATCTTCGCAATGCATAAAATAGCCCTCATCCAACAAACCAACCTGCTGCACCGCACTGATTCTGGCTACCATAAATGCCCCAGAGATCGCTTCAACTAATTCGACTGGACTATTGGCATCAATGCTATCGCCGTAATCAAAATTTGCAAACTTGGGGTTATTCGGAAATAAGCGATTAAGTTGCAAAATTCGAACTAACGCCGACCCCGGAGTTGGAAATTTGCGCCGACAAGTGATTTGCAGCGAGCCGTCTTCGTTTAGGATACGACAACTAGCAAGGCCAATCTTTGGATTTGACTGCATCGCCTCAATAATAGGCGCTAAGCTATTAGCGTTTAGCTCACAATCTGGATTCATCAATACCGCGTAGTCGCAAGTAAGTTCCTTTAGAACCTGATTATTGGCGGCTGCAAAACCAAGGTTTTGATGATTGAGTTGCCACTCTAGTCGAGCATCATCAAACACCGCTTGCGCGTCGCTAACGCTAGAGTCCGACGAAAGGTTGTCAACTACAGTGACGCCGCCGTGACTAAAATTTAGAGCGGATTCAAGCGAGCGCTGAAGCCAAGCGCCGGCGTTATAATTAACCATAACAATATGTGTACTAGCCATCACCGACCTCTGACTCTAAGGCCGCGTTTACCGCTAGCGGACCTTGCTTGCCGAGCAGGCCGTGCCAGAGCCCTTTGAGCATCATCGAGGCATTTGCGCGCCGTGGCGCCTTGCATAGCCCAAACATTACAGCAATCATGCCTAAACGCTGAATATCATTCCATTTCCAAAGCCCACTTGGGTAACCGCGTTTATACAAAAGAACGCTATTCCTGAAAATATAATAATATCGAAAAGACTTATGTTGAGGCACATTTCGTTGTCGGCCTCCAAGTGAAACCCTATGGGTCTGTTCGCCCAGACCATGGCGCATCACCGCCGCACAGACACCGTAGGCCTTATAGCCCTTGTGTTTTGCCCTTAAAAACCATTCAGTATCAACATGATCAATAAACAATCCTTCATCCATCTCGCCAATAGACTCAATTGCGGCGACGGCAATCAAACTACCAGAAGAAATTAGAAAGTCGGCTTGCAGACAGCCGTCGGAATCTTTGTCGCAGCAATAATGACGAGCAAACTTTAGCGCGCCAAAGCGAACAAAAAATGACTCACTGCCGTTATCACTGTTTAAATAGCTGACACCAACCGCACTTACCTTAGAATTCGATGACTTTGCTTTGTGAGCCGAGACTAGATTTTCAAGCATATGCTCAAGCGGCAAGCTGTCTTGGTCCATAATCAGCACATAATTATAGCCCTCAGCCTTAGCATGTTGAATACCAACATTATGTGCCGCGCCTAGCCCGACATTGTACGGTTGTGGCATCACTAACAGACTATCCGCTGGACTATCTGAAGAAATCGCCGATGCAGCGTTTTCGATCTCGCTTAAGTTATTTGATCCGTTATCAACAACGACCACCTTGCAGCCTTGCTTGATAAGCTCACTGAGGGCATCGCTAAGAGGCCCACAATCTGGGTTGTAGGTAACGACGATGGCGAGTACTCGCTCTATCATGAGCTGATAATATCTCTGCTTAAGGTCTAAACGTCAGACGCATCTGAATCTTGTTCAATGCCAATCGTTCGACGCACATGATAAATCGGTTTGTCTTGGCTTTCGTAATAGGTACGAGTTTGCATTTCGCCAATCAAACCAAACAAAATAAACTGTAAGCCTATGATCAATAGCATAAACGCGAAAATCAGCAAAGGTCGATCACCTAGCGGTACGCCAAAGAACAAGCGAGCGATGGTTAAATAGCTTATCAAGGCTCCGCCAATGCCGCCTAAGGCTAAACCCGGCATACCAAAAAAGTGCAGCGGTCGAGCATGGAAACGGAGTAAAAACTTGACTGTAATGAGATCCAGAACCACGCGAAAAGTACGCGAGATACCATACTTAGATTCACCAGCTGTCCGCGCTCGATGGTTAACCTTAACCTCAGCGATACTGGCGCCAACACCACTTGCTACGGCTGGGATGAAACGATGCATTTCACCGTATAAGGTGATTTTTTTAGCCAGACTCTTACGCATCGCCTTTAGCGTACAACCGTAGTCGTGCAAGCTGACATCGGTGATTTTAGAAATCAACTTATTGGCTAACATCGAAGGCAATTTGCGAGACACATAGGTGTCTTGACGATCATGCCGCCAGCCGCAAGCCATGTCGTAGCCCTCTTCTACCTTCGCAACCATAGCCGGAATATCCGCAGGATCGTTTTGTCGGTCAGCATCAAGCGTGACCACAATCTCACCTTGACTATAATCAAGACCAGCGACCATAGCCGCGGTTTGGCCAAAGTTACGGCGAAAGCTGACCACTTTAATCTGCGGCATCTGACTGCGGAAATCGTCTAGAACTTGCACGCCGTCATCGGTACTGCCGTCATCAACAAATAGTACCTCATAGCTTTTATCCATTGGGTCCAACGCCGCTTTAAGCTCTTCGCAAAGCGCTTTCAAGTTCGGAGATTCGTTTAGAAACGGAATGACAATTGAGACGTCCATTAAGCTTACCTTTCTCTGCTATGTCGCAGAGTTTCGTTATTATTATTCACCAAAGTGGGATTATACGAAAAACCCACTCAAATATAATGCTTTTAAACTCGAGTTTTGCGTCAGATAGTTCGGAAACTAAGGCAAATCGCTCGATCCAAAACTAGATTAGTGAAACAAGTTCATCTTGTTCCTGACGTTGCACTTGTGGAAACACGCCTTCGTCGCTTATTCGTAGGTGCTTACTGTAGTATTTATCGACAAACCCTTTACTCTTCCAACGGCTTTGAAATACCTCGAGTTCTCGGAAATATCGCTCGATATGTTGCTCGCTCATATCATCACCGCGACTAACTGACTCGTGATGATGCAACACGGCCTCCGGTGTCCAAATGACCTGATGGCCCTTTGACTCGACCCTCAAGCAGTAATCGATATCGTTATAGGCAACCTTAAAGGCCACTTCGTCCAAGCCACCCAGCTCTTCAAAAAGAGCCCTCGGGGTAACCAAACATGCCGCCGTAACCGCCATCATATTTTGTGTCGCCAGACACCGTAGTTGGTAACCAGGGGCATCGCCATCTTCAAGTCTATGGATATGCCCAGCCGCATTACCCAAACCAATAGTGACACCTGCATGTTGCACTTTACCGTTTTCAAACAATAACTTAGCACCAACAATACCCACTGTTTCTTGGCTCGCCCAAACCATCATTTGAGTAAGCCAATCGCCGTCTATTACTTCGATATCATTATTCACCAGCGCGACATATTCAGACTGACCCTTAGACACGGCAAAATTATTAATCGCCGAATAGTTAAATTCACCTGGATAGTCGACAATAGACACTCGAGGGTCTTGACTGATTTGGCTCAGATATTCGTGTGTCTCGGCAAGTTCGCTGCCGTTATCAGCGACGATAATCTTATAGTTTGGATAGCTGGTTTTGCTTAAAATACTATCGATACAGGGTTTCAACACAGCAAGGCCGTCACGCGTTGGAATAATCAAATCAACCGAAGGCCGATCAGACCAGCCTAGTTGC
>JBLHXJ010000134.1:0-8013 GCA_047629535.1 Arenicella sp.
ACCAATAATAATTCTTTTATATCCAAGGACTTTCGCCTTAGTTTTTGCAGTATATGAAAAAATGAAATGCATTTCAATACTTTTATGAAATGCATTTCATTTATCGAAAAAAAAGATCAAAAACCTCGTGTTTTCCGAGTGTACTCATAGCCTTTATCGAGCTCTAAATAGCAAGTCTTACGAACGAAAATAATATTAATATCTATAATAAACAATGCTTTAAACATTTTCTCTTAATTAGAGCAATCAAATTTAATTCGGACTTTTCATGCATTTCAAAATGAGATAAAAATTAAAATTAAATGAAATCAGTTACATAGAAATACGAAAATTGATCGAAAATAGAAATTTCGTAGATCTTAAAGCTATGTTAATCTAGGCTTCTAAACCGTCATTTAGTAACCACTGCCCTGACTAATCCAAAACAGAGATCTAATTAAAAGCGACCGTATGTCTAAAAAACCAATAACCATGGACGATGTGGCTAAACTGGCAAATGTTTCTAAGCCAACTGTCTCACGCGCTTTAGGTGGGCACCCCAATGTGAAGCCCAAAACTCGCGAAAAGATACTTTCTATTGCTCGCGAACACGGGTATGCGGTTAATCGCAACGCTAAAAAATTGCGCGAAAAGTACACCAATACGGTTGCCGTTATATTAGATTTCAGCTCGCATCGTCGGCACCGCATTACGGATCCATTTATCTTTGAGTTACTCGCGGGTGTTTCAGAAGCCCTATCGATTCGAAATCAAGACCTATTGCTATCGCCACCGACACTGTCAGATGCGACATCCTACAAAGAGTTGGTAAGTAGTCGAGTAGTCGACGGCTTTATCTTTCTCGGTCAAGGCTCAAACAACGCAATGTATAATGAGTTAGTAAAGAAAGATGTACCGATCGTAGTATGGGGTGGCAACACCGAGAATACAAAATACTGTACCGTCGGCAGCGATAATTTTCTTGGCGGATACCTTGCTGGCGAACGTTTTGTTCAACAGTCTAAGAAGAATATTTTATTCGTTGGCAATACAGAGCACACCGAACTTCGCCTTAGACGTGACGGCCTTGAAAAAGCCTTAAACACAGCTGACTATGACTACCAACTGAACGAACTACAGGGCGAAGATTTTTCATTTGCCGCCCACTACAACGCCATGATAAAGCGGCTTAAAGATAGCCCCGCTCCTGACGCAATATTTGCTTACAGCGACACTGCGGCAATGGCTATTATCAACGCATTAAACGAACACGGTCTTGAGCCAATCAAAGACTACCTTCTAATTGGTTACAACGACATCGCTCAAGCATCGCACTTTTCACCAAGACTGACGACCATCAGGCAAGACACCTTCTTAGCCGGCGCCCTTCTGGTGGAAAAATTCATGGCGGTGCTAAATGACAACTCACCGATGTCGAGCACCATTCCGACTGAGCTGATTATTAGAAACACTTGAGCTAACTAATTAGTGGGGCTATTGTTGCATCACCAATAATAGTTACTTGACCAATAACGCCTCCCAGTCATTTAGATGAAATCCATAGCCATTATATTAATACTGTCACTTCTCGTTGCCTGCACCACTCATGCAAATAATACAGGGCACGTAAATGAAACGGGGCACTCCAATAAAGCAGTTCCAGCAAACATAGCCGGTCATGTAGATATTGAGCCTCTAAACGCGTTATCGCCCGCCAGCATTACCGAGTTAACCATCATCTCTAACGGCAGTCGTATGCCGGGGCATATTTATCAAGCCGCTGGTGAAGGCCCTCACCCTACGGCAATCATGCTTCACGGCTACCCCGGCAATGAAAAAAACCTAGACCTTGCACAAGCGCTTCGAAAGGCGGGTTGGAACGCCCTATTCTTTCACTACCGGGGCGCCTGGGGCAGTGAAGGTGAATTCTCATTTCTTGGCGCCGAGCAAGACGTTCAAACAGTGATCGCTTATGTGGAGAATACCGACAACGCTAAGCGCTTGAAGATAGACCCAACGACGGTTTCGCTTGTCGGTCATAGTATGGGTGGCCATATGGCCATTGCGGGCATACTCGACAGCCAGAGCGTTAGATGCGCAGTAGCACATGATGGAGCAAATATGGGCGCTAACGGAAAAGGCCTATTCAGTGATGAGCAAAGTATAAAACTGTGGAGTAATTACAGTGATACTCTGTTTATGCTTAACGGCTGGTCAGGTGACAAGGCGGTTGCCGAAATCTCACAACATGGTGCTGACTTAGATTTAGTTATGCGGGCCAGTAATCTAAATGGCCGCCCAGTTATTCTAATCGCCGCCGACACAGAGGTTATTCCCATCGACCTGCATATCAAACCCTTACACAAAGCACTCGGCGAACACTCAAGTAAGGTCTCATATGAGTTGATCGACGACGACCATAGCTTCTCAAATTCGCGCGACAAACTCATCAGCTCGAGCTTGAAATTTTTAGACGATAACTGTCGATAGTCGGCGTGACCATCCAGCTTTGGTTATCGTTTGTTGTCGCATCAAGCATAATGCTGGTGATACCTGGGCCGACAATACTGACTGTGATCGCTTACGCCACATCACATGGGCAGCGGGCGACCTTACCTTTGGTAGCAGCCGTGGCGCCCTCGGGGACATGACCCTGATAACGCTATCAGTCGTCGGGCTAGGCAGCGTAATGGCCATCTCATCAAACGCATTTACGGTGGTCAAAATCGTCGGTGGCCTATACCTCTTATATCTGGGCTTGACGATGATAAAATCAGCCGCATACCCTCGGTCTGAGTCGATCGATTCACTATCACCAAAAAACTCGAAGCTATTTTTTAACACTTGGTTCGTCACTGCGCTTAACCCTAAGGGCATCCTGTTTTTCGGCGCCTTCTTACCACAGTTTATTAACACTCATAGCCCGATAGCGCCAAAGTTGGGCCTACTCAGTCTAAGCTTTGTTATTCTGGCGGCAATTAATAGCCCGGCCTATGCCTTGTTGGCTGCTAAAGCAAATCGCTTACTACGATCACGAGCGGCCAAACGGAAGTTTGATTTTAACGGTGGAGTGGCAATCTCAGTCGCGGGTATCTGGGCGATTACCGCCAGACCCGGCAACTAGTTTTCGCTTACCTCGACGTACGCTGACTGAAAAGCGTTTCGCTGTTAGCGCGACGCTTATGCCGAAGTCCACGTTTCCAGACAATCCTTCGAACCCATTTCAAACTCTCGACAAAGCCAAGGGCGAGACTGGTAGATTGAACACATCATAGTCTTTCTATCGAGCGCTGAGCACCAACCGTCATCGAGGCGTCGCATGGTTTGTGTGCCGTCTTGATCGGTATCGATATACTGCTCGGGGACACCCGTGTCGGTAATCAAAAACACTTCGAAGCGACAACAGCTGGCAGCACAATTGCTACAAACCTTATTAGTCATGACGTTAGTTACTGTCGTCACGTTTAGGCCGCTTAGCACCTTGGCCATAAAGGCTTTTGCCTTTGATTTTCGGTCGCTTAGGCGGAATTCGATCTTCTCGTGATACTACTTTGCCTGAAACATCACGTTCAGGCTCTCGCGCATCACGGTGACTGAACTCTTCTGGCAACACGAATCGCCACTGCCCTTCTTCGAGCTTACCTAAACGCAACTCGCCAACGCGGACACGTTTCAAACCACTAACATGCAAGCCAACGGCTTCACACATACGGCGAATTTGTCGCTTCTTACCTTCGCGTAAAATAATTTGCAGCTGCTCCGAATTAAGTTGTTTTACCTTGGCGTGCTTTAAGGGCTTACCGTCTAGCTCAAGGCCAAAGGTGAGCTGATCTATTTGTTCTTCGGTGACATCAACATCGACCCGCACCAAATACTCTTTTTCGAGCTCGGTGTTCTCACCGATTAATTGCTTAGCAATGCGACCATCTTGGGTCAATACCAATACGCCTTGAGAATCTATATCTAGACGGCCGGCGGGTGCCAGACCTCTAAAATGAGAGGGTTTTAAATGCTTGCGCGTTTGGTCTGTTTCAGAATGAGATTCTTGGGTAATTAATCGCACCGCCGGTATATAGTCGTCTTCGGCTTGACCTGAAACATAGCCGATCGGCTTGTTAATCATGATGGTCACACGCTCATTTTGCATTACTTGAGCGCGTTGTGTTAGCTCAATCTTAACATCCTCGGGAAACTTTACCCCGAGAGTGTTAACCAGCGCTCCGTCAACTCGAACCAAACCTTTCTCGATTAATTTATCGGCTTCACGACGCGAACATAGGCCGCGCTGAGACATGATTTTCGAAAGACGGATAGGCTCAGACATTAGTTTTTCGCCAGTTCAGCGGCCAAACCAATGTAGCTCGATGGGCTGAGCTTCTTTAGCTCTATTTTGACCTCATTCGGTACTTCCAGGTTTTCAATAAACACCTCGAGAGCGGCTTGATCAATGCCGTCTTTGCCGCGTGTTAAGGCTTTCAATTTCTCATAAGGCTCGGCAATGTAGTAGCGACGCATTACGGTTTGAATTGCCTCTCCCAATACCGCCCAATTGTCATCAAGATCAGCTGCTAAGGCCGCCGCATTAACTTCGAGCTTGCTAATACCTTTCAATGTTGCGGCACATGCCAGCAAAGTATAGCCGAAGCCAACACCAATATTACGCAGCACGGTTGAATCGGTAAGGTCTCGCTGCCATCGACTTACTGGAAGCTTGAGTGCTAAATGATCGAACATGGCGTTTGCCATACCGAGGTTACCTTCTGAGTTTTCAAAATCAATAGGGTTAACCTTGTGCGGCATGGTCGAAGATCCGACTTCACCTGCGATCACTCGTTGCTTGAAATAACCGATTGAGATATAGCTCCAGATATCGCGATCAAAATCCAAAAGGATAGTATTAAAACGAGCAACCGCGTGAAACAACTCAGCCATATAATCATGCGGCTCAATTTGAGTGGTTAATGGGTTCCAGCGTAAACCCAGAGATTCTACAAAATTCTGTGAGAATGCCTGCCAATCTACTTCAGGGTAAGCCACCACATGCGCATTGTAGTTACCGGTGGCGCCATTAATCTTGCCCATGATTGAGACCGCTTTGATTTGCTCAATTTGGCGCTCTAAACGGGCGACGACATTACGCATCTCTTTACCAAGAGTGGTCGGTGATGCTGGCTGACCATGGGTACGAGCTAGCATTGACAGACCTGCATTGTCGTTGGCTAACGCATCAATTGAAGCCACCACTTCAGCAAACATTGGCAGTACTACCTGCTCTCGTGCGTCGTGCAACATCAATGCATAAGACAAATTATTAATGTCTTCTGAGGTACAAGCAAAATGAAAGAACTCACTTACCGCTTTAACTTCGGCGATCGATTCGGAGCGATCTTTAAGAAAGTATTCGACCGCCTTGACATCATGGTTGGTGGTCGCCTCAATTGCCTTCACAGCTTCGGCATCAGCAACCGAAAAATTATCGATAATTGCGTTTAACTGTGCGTTAGCCTCTGCCGAAAACACTGGAACTTCAGCGATATTAGATTCGTCGGCTAAGGCCTGTAGCCACCGAACCTCAACTAAGGAGCGATATTTAATTAAGCCAAATTCGCTAAATATCGGCCTTAAGGCCTTTACTTTGCTGCCATAACGGCCGTCTAAGGGTGTCAGTGCGGTAGTCGCTGAAAGTTCTAAATCAAGCATATTAGGTAAACACAAAAAAGTTAAAGTGTGACTATTTCGAAGGCGAGATGTTACCATACTTGGGTTTTAATAAGGCTTCAAATTCAATGTCAGTCAACTGGACCCAATACTCCTTAGAAGAGCTAAGAGCGCATGCTACACGAACCTTTCGTCAAGGTGGTGGCTCGCGCCCAGACGTACTGTTGATAGAAATTAACGGGCACTGCGCAGTATTAAAAGACCAAAGCAGCGCCGATAAAATGTTCGCCTTACTGATTGGTCCAATTTTGAATTGGCGAGAATGCAAAGCATTGACTAAGCTTAGCGCCGTTAGCAGCGTACCTAACCTTCTCAGCAAGCCAACTTCTCGTTCATTTTTAATGACTTACCATCAGTCTGAACAAATTACCAGGCTAGAAAATTATCAACCCGAGTGGCCTGATTTTTTCGATAAACTACGCACCGCTATCGATGAAATTCACCAAGCAGGTGTCGCTCACAATGACCTGCGTAACCCAACCAATACCTTGGTTACCCCTAATGGTGAGCCGATTCTTGTCGACCTAGTCGCTTGCTTTTGTCGAGGTCGAGCCTGGAACTTGCCAAACCAATGGATGTTTAGCAAATTTTCTCAAGTTGACCTATCGGCGATCACAAAAATTAAAAGCAAAGTGGCTAAAGATCTGATTACTGACACTGATATTGTCGCTGAGGACATTGCTGGCCGACCAGGCATGGCGATAAAAGGCCTTGGCCAGATGATCAGGCGTATTTCTCGGCGTCTATTTACCAAATAGCCTGCAGTCATAGGCTAAAACGGCAATGCATTTGGTCATTCTCAACGCTGTCACTCGACAAATAATATTATCTGTATAGCGAGTATATCGAGCTGGCTATTGTGGTAACCCTCAAGCTTTTGATAAAAGCTATAGTTAGCGAGGCCGATTGACACAATGCTTGCATGCCGAAGCAAGGCCGTGACCGCCAGAAAATGAAATTATTTTGTCATTTGCATTGATGAAATCTGACAAAATTGACTTAAAAAGTACCATCAGGAGACAGCAATGACAGCACCTTCTCAAGCAATAGACCCAAACGGTTTGCTCGAATATTCAGTGGTTTATACGGACCGATCATTGAACCATATGTCGAAGTCATTCCAGTCTGTGATGAACGACATCTCCAGCACTTTAAAGCAAGTTTACAACGCTGATGCAGTGGCAGTAGTGCCCGGTAGTGGCACCTTCGGTATGGAAGCAGTGGCTCGCCAATTTGCTAACAATAATCACTGCCTAGTACTCCGCAATGGCTGGTTCAGCTACCGTTGGTCGCAAATCTTCGATATGGGCGACTTGCCATCGAGCTGCACGGTAATGAAAGCTCGCCAAACTCATGAAGATAGCCAGGCGCCTTTTGCACCAGCACCTATCACTGAGGTAGTGGCGACAATTAAGGCCGAGAAGCCTGCGGTTGTATTCGCGCCTCATGTTGAAACATCTGCAGGTATTATCCTGCCGTCCGACTACCTTAAACAAGTCGCTGAAGCGGTTCACTCGGTCGGAGGTCTTTTCGTTCTTGATTGCATAGCTTCTGGAGCTATTTGGGTTGACATGAAAGACGTTGGCGTAGATGTGCTAATCAGTGCGCCGCAAAAAGGCTGGAGTGGTTCGCCATGTTGCGGTTTAGTGATGATGAGCGCAAATGCGGTTGAACGTATGCAGGCTACGCAAAGCAATAGCTTTGCCTGTGATCTAAAAAAATGGTCGGAGATCATGAATGCCTATGAGAATGGTGGCCATGCCTATCATGCAACCATGCCGACTGATTCGCTGGTTCGCTTTAGTCAAGTTATGCAAGAAACTAAACAATACGGCTTTGCAAAAGTTCACGCTGCGCAAATTGAACTTGGGCAAAAAATTCGCACTGTCTTAAGTAGTCAAGGCATTAAGAGTGTTGCCGCCGAGGGTTTTGAAGCGCCGGGCGTAGTGGTAAGTTACACCACTGATCCAAGCTTTCAAAACGGCAGTAAGTTCTCAGCAGAGGGCATGCAAATAGCGGCAGGGGTTCCACTGCAATGCGACGAAAGAGCTGATTTTCAAACCTTTCGCTTAGGCCTTTTCGGTCTAGACAAGCTATATGACGTAGACGCAGCGGTTAGTAAGTTTGAGGACACGCTCGATAGAGTGCTTTAGCAAAAGGCAATTAAGCCCTGCTTATGGCAGTGGGCGCCACGCGGTGGGCGCCACGCGGTGGGCGCAAGGTCAGTAGAAGCGAACATCGACCACAGCTAGCGCATACTATGACTCAAGCACTTCTTTGGTAAAGGGGAACGCTTCGATACTGCAGGCCTGTCCG
>JBLHXJ010000135.1:0-7966 GCA_047629535.1 Arenicella sp.
TTCGAGAGGAATGTAGGCCAAAAAAAATCAGCCCTAAGTGGCTGATTTTACTTCAAAAAACGTTGGTGGCTATGGGTGGACTTGAACCACCGACCCCGGCATTATGAATGCCGTGCTCTAACCAACTGAGCTACATAGCCAATCAAAAATATTACATTCGATTTACAACGAGGATGCGAAAAATACACGTCTAAAGACGCTTCGTCAAGCCTTCTTGTCTAATTATTAGCTCCGATTATGAACACTTTCTTGTTGCTGTGTATTTTTTGAGTTTTTAGCTCAATCGTTCACTTAGCAATTGGTCGATTGCCTCTCTATTGTGCAAAGCAAACAATAAAACCACGTCGCCGGGCAGCGCTAATTCAAGCGCTTTTTTGGCTCCCTCTAAGGGCCCGTCAACAACTATAACTTGCTCGCCCTTTAAACCCTGTTGGCTTAGAGCAGATTTGGCTAAGGTGGGTACCTCACCAATGGCTCTGCCGCGTAGGTATTTTTCCAGTTCACTAATAATATAGAAATCTGCCCGCAGCACGGTTACCGCTTGAGTCGCTCTAATGATATCCGCGTCACTTCTGTCACCGGCATGGCCGAACATCACTATTTTACGCTTAGCTGGCATTTTACTGACCATATCAACCATTGCGCTGACACCATGGTCGTTATGTGCAAAATCGACGATCACTCGAATATCGTTGAATTCGTATTGATTACCCCTGCCAGGATTATCACTTAGCTTACGACCAAATGACTTTAATCCTAAGTTAATCGCATCGGAGGGTAGCTTAAGAGCTTTGCATAGCCCAATCACGCCTAGGGCGTTTTGTACATTATGCGATGCGGTTCCATCAAAGGTCATCGGCGCCTCTGTAATATCAATAAGTTGCTCGCTAACGCCAGCTTCATGATAAACGAATTTATTCGCCTCGAGGTAGACAGCTCGACCACCCTCTTCGATCTGCTTAATAATAATCGGGTTGTCTTTGCGCGTACTAAACCAGCAAATCGTGTTGTCGATCTTGACTGCTTGATCTATCGAGTTTTGATCATCGGCATTTAGTACCAGCACATTGTCTTTACTCAATCCTTTGCTGACTATAAATTTGGTCTCAGCGAGCTCGGCAACGGTGTTAATCCCATACTCTCCTAGGTGATCACTGGCTACATTAGTGATTAGTGCCGCATCAACATGATTGACCGGCAGGCCACGACGTAGCAGGCCGCCTCTAGCGACCTCCAAGAAAGCCAACTCTGCTTCGCTATCTCGCAGCAGCATTCGTGCGCCACCAGGACCAGAGTAATCACCATGATCTACTATTCTGTCGCCAACTTTAATGAAGTCGGTCGATGTTACGCCGGCTCGAACTCCGGCGAATTTTGCAATCTCCGCCGCTAGCCTCACGCAGGTAGATTTGCCATTGGTGCCGGTCACAAAAGCGCAGGGAATGCTTGAGTACTCGGCCCATTGGATGCTCTCTATCGGCGGTAGCTTATCAATTGGCCAAACCTTTGCTGACGCGCCTGCACCTAGGCTGATCTCGTCATCGTCGAGTAAGCACAACACGTTATTGGTTTCGGCTTGATCAACTATTTGTAATAGATCGGCATTGGCTTGTTGCAAGCAAACAAGCTTGAGACTGGCAACTTGCGCTGACCAATCAGGCAGTTCAGTTTTCTGGCATTCGGCCAGGCAACAACTCCAGGCGACTTCGGCAAGGTCACAGGCGACGTAAAGCAAATCAAGTGGCGCGCTAATAGCCAAATTAGCGCCATGAGCATGAATGCGATGGGTAGATTCTTGATCGTTCCATCCCATCTCTAACAGGCATCTATTTGACCATTTTTGCCAATACTCGATCACTGTAGAGGCGTCGACACCATCGAATAAAACATCCAGGATAGCGCCGGGCTTGTCCCACAGAAGGTTAGGTCCGGTTAAGCGGCGAACTTCATCTAATACTATTTTCACGCGACGATACTAGCTTAATCTGACTCTTCGTCACGTTCGACAACTATGCGAACGCCACGATCATCTTTGACTAATTTCTGCCCGTCTTCCAAGCTAAACTCTTGCTCCACCGATTGGTATAATTTTTCAGGAAAATCAGTTGATGCAGTGGTAGCTTCAGATTCAGTCTCGACTAGGGTGCCTGAATTAAAGCCTATTATTTGCTTCCAACATCGAGTCGTATCGTCACCCAGTACAATTAATAAATCACCGGCATCGCATTGGCCTAGAGCACTTTCGACGGCGTCTACTTCAGAGGGAACAACCTCGATTAATTCGGCCGACACTCCCTGCTCAATCAATGCAGACTTAAGCAGCTGCGGAACTTCATCGTGCCCTCGCCCACGTCGCTTATCGTCCGCTTTGCAGACAAAGGTATCAAAGCCATTAGCAACGATGCGTGCGGCTTCGATGATGTCTTCATTGCGGCGATCGCCTGGTATCGAAATCACTAAGCGCCGCTTACCAACAACATCAAGTCGCGAGGCCAGATCGGTAATTGTGGCAAACGCAGCCGGGTTGTGTGCGTAATCTAAGATTACTTTAAATGGGTGTTGATCATAAATATTTAGACGCCCTGGTGCTTGATAAAAAGACGTATCAAAAATACGCAGCCCTTGACGGATGTTCTCAAGCGATGCATCAAAGCTGTACGCCATTGCCGCCGCGAACATTGCGTTTTGCACGTTGTGCATCGCTTTGCCTTCGATTGTCGCCGGAATCAAATGTGTCCACAGAAGCGGCATATGAGCACCATTATCATAGATGGTAATCATTTCTCCGTTAATGCCCTGTTCCAATACCACGGCTAAACCACCGCTGCGAATATGCTCACGAACTAAGCCATGGCCGGAATTTGTAGTGACATAACAGATTTTTTTAGCTTCACAAAAATCAGCCATTGCCAAACACAATTTGTCGTCGGCGTTTAACACCACACAGTCTTTGGCCACTTCTACAACCACGCGTTTGACCACAGCGAGTTGCTCCACGGTGTCAATACCGTCAAGGCCTAGATGATCTGCGGATACATTTAAGCAAGCACCTACATTGCATTCAGTGTAACCCAAGCCTCGTCTAACAATACCGCCACGAGCGGTTTCCATGATGGCAAAATCAACACTCGGGTCACGCAGTACAATTTGCGCCGAGGTTGGGCCAGTCATATCGCCTTTAACCGTCAGGTGACCATCAATGTAGACGCCGTCGGTTGAGGTCATACCGGTGGTGAAGCCGGCGCTGCCCATAATACTGGCAAGCATTCTTGAGGTCGTGGTTTTACCGTTAGTACCGGTAATTGCTGCAACCGGGATTTTAGCATTTGATCCTGCGGGGAAAAGCATATCGATTACTTTGCCCGCAACGTCTCGTGACTCACCCTCGCTTGGCGCGACGTGCATACGAAAGCCTGGGGCAGCATTACATTCACATATACCACCACCAATATCTTTATAAGACCTACCAATATCTTCTGTTAGAAAATCGACACCGCCGATATCCAAGCCAATCGCACGGATCGACCTCTAGTACAGTTTCGGCGGTATAGCCTGCTTCGTCTATCAGGCGTAATGCCTGAGAGTCCATTTCTAAGCGTGTTAGTACTTTCTCATGCCCGATTCCTCGACGAGGGTCCTCGTTGACGATATCGATCAGCTGTTCAATAGTTGACTTGCCATCACCGATTACATGGCCTGGCACGCGCTTAGCTACCGCTACTAGCTCGTTATTAACCACTAACATACGATGGTCGAAGCCGGTTATATAGCTCTCTAGAAGCACCGCTCGGCTAGTACCTACGTCTTGCGCTTGGGCAAATGCAATTGCGACCTCTTCGTCGCTCGACAGATTGATAGAAACTCCGCGACCGTGATTGGCGTTAAGAGGTTTAACCACGATCGGATAACCGATACGTTTTGCATAGCGTAGTGCTTCTCGCTCGCTGTAAACCATTATCTGCTGAGGTACCGGCAAGCCAAGATCATTTAACAAGTCGTGCGTCTCTTGCTTGTCGCAAGAAATCTCAACCGCTATGTGCTTGGTTTGGCTAGTAATCGTCGCCTGTATGCGTTGCTGGTACTTACCGTGTCCAAATTGCACCAAGCTATATTCATTTAGCCTTAACCAGGGGATCTGTCGATCTTCGGCAGCCGACACAAGTGACGCGGTACTCGGGCCTAATTCTTTTCGTTGAGCACTTCTTACGAAACTATGTAATTCGTCTGAAAAATCAAAATCTGCTTCAATCTCAGCATTAATTAGTTGCTGAACGTTAGCTGGCATTAAATGCACTAGAAGCTTAAGCCCCAACTCGCCGGCGGCAAGCCCGACTTCGCGCTGCTGATATTGATAGACTACGGTGTAGCAACCGAGTTCACCTGTTCCTCGTGTCTTGCCGAAAGAGACAGAAGAGCCAGCCAAATTTTGCAGCTCTATCGCTACATGCTCCCAAATATGGCCTATCCACGTTCCTTCATCTTCACTTAAGCGTCGGAGAAAACCACCTTCTTCTCCGTAAGAGCAACCGTGTACCTGCAATGATGGCAATGCTTCTATTAAGCCGCTTATAAAGTCAGCACCCAGCTTTACCGACGGCCAATGCTCAAGCTCACCAAGATCTAGAGTGTGTCGAATAACCGGGAAGTTGGCGTATACATTTGGTCCTACATAGACGTTAGTAGCGAGAATCTTCATATAAAAGGCTTTTTCCGTATTAAGGGTTTTAACAACTTTTAGCCTATACCTAAATACCAAAACGGTGTCTACCACGAGGGGAAGTCTCGAGCATATTTTGTTTCGGTTTACGCATCAGCGCGCGGTTTTTAGACAGAGTAACTAAACATCTTAATCACCGCTATTGGCCAACAGCGGTGATTTCTCTCTAACAGTATAAAAAAATAATAAGCAATGCTACTACTTTTCTAACTTTGATCTAACAGAACTGAATACTGGCGCTTATTTTTTGAATGCTTGCCTATCATTGATACTAAATCGAGCACCAGCGGCCAAAATATGAACCTTAAGGTTAAGCAGCGTAAGAGCGTCGCCCTCACTCGCTTCGGCGGCCGAGGAGTATTCTATATTCGACGGGTCTACTACCGTAATCGAGCCACTTCCGACAACCGTAAAGATATTCTCACCATCAACAAATGCCGCTGTATTTTCATCAATACCGATACCTAGCAAAGATGGGTTATACGAGACCGCACTAAAGAGGCGCGCAAAACGATTACGCTGGTTAAAGTGCTGATCAACAACAACGGTATTAATTAAACCCATGCCGGGCACTAAACTGACCCCACCTTCGGTTGGCACAGCCCCAGCTTTGCCACCCGCAATCATGTGCTGAGAGACTATCGCCGCTCCGGCTGAAGTGCCTGCATAATGAACACCCTTGGCGATTAACTTACGAATTGTTTGCGCAATCGGCGTGCCGCCCAGAATAGTAGACAGCCTTAACTG
This sequence comes from Arenicella sp., assembly GCA_047629535.1. Taxonomy (GTDB): domain Bacteria; phylum Pseudomonadota; class Gammaproteobacteria; order Arenicellales; family Arenicellaceae; genus Arenicella. The sequence continues at coordinate 5,465 of JBLHXJ010000135.1, forward strand.
ATTGCCTCCGGTGATGAAAATACCGGTACACTTTTGTAAAATATCGACGTAGCTTTGGTCGTTCGCGTGCGTTCGATTTGAGATCGGCAATGAATACGTTTTACCAGCGCCAAGTGACTCAAATATCTGTTGATATCGAGCACCGGTATCAGCCAGTTTTGAAGCGGTCGGAATGATGCCAATAACCGCATTCTCGCCACCGGCTAAGGCTACAAATCGACGCAAAATCTCAGGATTATTTAATTTATTTTCGGCTCCCCCGATGGGGATCACATAGCCACGTTCTTGGCCAACAATACTGGGTGACGGCATAATTATTTCTCGAATGAGCCTTTTTTTATTATTGTTTTGTTAAATACATGCCAACAGCCTTGAGCCATAACATGTTCAATTCGGTTTTCATGATCTAGTACGATTAGATCGGCATCAGCATCTATAATCAGCCGCCCTTTATGATGGAAATTCATCAGGCTAGCGACATTACTGGTGAATACTGGCAAGATGTCCTGCAGTTTCTGACCATCATCGAGTAAGTCATAGAATACTTGCGTCATCGACTCAGAACTAGCGAAATCCATCTTAGTTAGATGACCATGCTTATCAAAAAACGGTAAACAACCGCCGCCATCGGAACTGATGGTCAGCTTGTCACGTGGCAAATCTTGATCAAAGAAACGCAATACCGCATCTCGAGGCTCAAAACCTTCTTCGCCTGTCTCAAACGCGGTGATATCAATCCAACAGCCTTGCTTACTTAAGTCGCAGGCCTCTTCAAATAGGGGTCGAAGACGATTAATGTGGGTTGGGTTATAAGTACGTGGCGGAATTTCGGCTTGCTGCAATGCCTCTCTTACCAGCGCCAGACCTCGTTCACCATCGCCCAAATGCAGGTGTAAAATACCAGCCTTACCTGTCATTAGCCTTGCCACATGAGCTTCAGAGGCTACTTTAAGTAGCTCATTGAGGGTCGGTTGACTCGAGCGGTGATCGCTGATGGCTAGCTCGCCAACGCCGATAATCGGCTCTATAAAAACGATGTCTGATCTGACTGAGCCTGTTAGCGTGGTGGGTGGTAAATGATAACCACCGGTATAGCAATAGGCCGACAGGCCCTCTTCGCGCAGTGCATAGACTTGCGCAATCATTGACTCAGTATTGCGCGTTATATCGTCAGTGCCAAGCAAGCCTACAACAGTGGTCACTCCTGCACGGGTAAACTGACTGAGAGGAACCGGTGGCACACGAGTCGAAAAACCCGCTTCTCCGCCACCGCCAGTGATGTGCGTATGGCTATCTATAAAGCCGGGTATGACGGCTCTTCCGTCAAGATCAATTATTTCGGCTTCGAGTGCATCATCAAGCGCCGGCAACTGCTCACCAAGGTAGACAACTTTTCCGCCCGCCAAGAGGATATTCTGAAGACCCAAAAACTCAGGCGCATAGATATTGGCATTGGTTAGAAGAGTTATTGACATTGGTATTAGCGAAAAAACGCAAAATTGTTATTTCACGGGATGCTAAAGCACCACTCGCTATTATCAAAGCGTTTTACAGCAATCGCTTCAAATAAGCGTTTCAAATTTGGTGTGGGCCTCTGCGCCGCTTACAGCGCTGACTCTCTGAAATTCTGAACATTTTGAATATGGTAAATGAGTATCGCGTAGCGTTGTAAATGACCTGACTTACAAGCGGCCATGTAGCTACTATTCTAGACTCCACCTCAGTCCTCACGGCACCCAAGTTCTATATCAAGAGGTACAAGATCCACCTCTGCGTGGGTGACAGTAGCGGATAAAAGCCAGCTGGTAAGTAATATTTTTTTACCTACGAGTGTCTTTTTGTTAGTTTAGTTGCTGTTAACAATCAAATTCGAGGCGTGGACTTGGATTGCCAAGAAGTGATTATTTGGATACTTTAGTCAAAGGCAGTTCTGCGCATGCAATTTGTAAATCTGACTGAGGCTTAGCCATGTTAACGCTTAGAAAAATCAAACAAGGTAAATCTCTACTATTTAAATTTAGATAATAGAGCCCTCAGTTCAATGACTGCCTAGTATCACTTCTATTTTTGCAAGCAATCGTCCGATGCTAAAAACCATCAAAGACCTTAATCTAAACTATTCAATTGGCACACCAATAAAGCCAGATCTTGATTGGAACCGAGCGAACGTAGAGTCACACGGCATCCACCGTTAACAATAATGCTGGGCACTGAGCGGATCTTAAATCCGGCGTCCTCCTTATTCATTTGTCGCACCACCGTATCCGCCCCCGAATGATCGTAACGTTTGCTCTAAAAGTGTGCGCTCATAGCCAAGCTCTTAAAAAAAACCGATGCTTTCCTTATCGCTATCAAAGTGATCGCGCTTAACCTGAATTCGATTAAAAATAATGTCTTTATATTTCTCTGCCTTCAATATCGTCATCAGCACAAATCCTTTTTGTGAAGAACTTGCCTTCTGCCTACCAAAAGATATATGCACTCTGAGAAAGTTAACCCAGA
>JBLHXJ010000136.1:0-7911 GCA_047629535.1 Arenicella sp.
TTTTTTTAGGTATTTATAACTAATGTCTGTATTCATTTCTGGCGTTCCTCCTCCTAATATAGATAAATTTAAACATTCAGGTGACCGCGGCACAATGGACTAAAGTCCCGAGTCAAGACGGCTTATTTTTGTCATCCTCGAATAAGCATGGAGTAAGGCGTTTAGAGACCTTAAGACAAAAAACGTCAGCCTTTTTTTGATGAATTTAGTCGGAGTTACATTTATGTCGCTCACTTTTGAGCTGCTTGCCGGCGCTGATAGAAAGCCGAGCGATCGTGGGGTAATCGCGTATCCGCTACTGAAATGACTATTTGAGATCCTTCCGCTCGCTGCGCGCGGTCAGGATGACTGGCGGCGGTGGGCTCGATCAGACGCGCGAAGCCAGCCCTTTGCTAGGAGCGACGCGCGCCTTCGATCAGGGCGACTCGGTGCTGCTAGGCTTTGGCTGGCTAAACACCAGCGACCCGTCCTCGAGTGGGGCGAGGCGGATCATTTTCTTATCCAGAGTGTAGTTCTGGGTATTACGCCACGGGGCGTGATCGCCTTGCATCGGGAATAGGTGCATCACGCGCTCTAGATAGCCGGGTGAAAAGTCATCTATCCACGGCCGCTTAGCCATCGGCTGATCTTCGGCGCGCAGCCGTGGTGTGCATTGTTGCATGCCGAATTCATCCATATGATTCAACAGACGGCATACAAACTCGGCCGTGAGGTCGGCTCGTAATGTCCATGATGCATTTACATAGCCGAATGTCTGTACAAGGTTTGGTACGTCGGTACACATCATGCCTTTATAAGTATGGGTTTCGGGAAAGCTAACGGGGTCACCATCTACGCTGAAGCGCACGCCGGATAAAAATTCAACTTGTAATCCAGTGGCCGTAACAATGATATCGGCTTCAATCTCATCTCCAGACTCAAGCCGCAAACCAGATTCGGTAAAGCACTCAATTTGTGCGGTAACGACTGATGCCTTGCCGCTGTTGATGGCCTCAAAAAGGTCGCCATCGGGGACCAAACATAGGCGCTCGTCCCACGGGTTATAGCTGGGTGTAAAATTGGTTTCGACATCGTAATCAGGGCCAAGCTCGTCTTCTACCCATGAGATCAGCTGCTCTTTCATTTTTTGCGGAGCGCTACGTGCTCTCCAGTACCCTAAGCGCTGCATTTGCACATTCTTAAAGCGGGTAATGCGGTAGGCAAGCGAGTCGGGCAGAATTTTACGCAATGTGTTTGCAATCCAATCTTTGGCCGGACGCGAAACCACATAGGTAGGCGAGCGCTGCACCATGCTTATGTGTGCGGCGTCCTTGGCCATCGCAGGCACCATGGTCATGGCCGTGGCACCACTGCCAATGATCACTACGCGACTGCCGGTATAGTCTAGGTCTTCGGGCCAGAATTGAGGGTGAATAATTTTGCCTTTAAAATCTTCAAGCCCTTTAAATTCGGGCTGATAGGCTTGTTCATAATTATAATAACCACCACACATCGAGATAAAATTACATGTTATCTGTTCAGTGGTCCCACTGTCGTTACGCTCTATATCAAGGGTCCAGCGCGCTGCTTCATTCGACCAGTTGGCCGACTTAAGCGCATGGTGATAACGAATATGCTGGCGCACATGATGCTCGTCGGCCGCCTCGTTCATATACTCACGAATAGCTGGGCCATCGGCGATCGACTTTTCTGCGCGCCAAGGCTTAAAGTCATAGCCCAAGGTATGCATGTCACTGTCCGACCGTACGCCGGGATAGCGAAACAGGTCCCAGGTGCCGCCGAGTGCATGCCGGCTCTCAAGAATTGCATAGGTCTTATCAGGGCATAGGTTCTGCAGATGAACCGCGGCACCAATGCCAGAAAGGCCAGCGCCAATAATGACTACATCCAAATGTTCCATAAATAATTTAGCCTATTTTATTCCGCGCTCAAGCGAGTACGAAAAACCCCTAATTAGTTGCACCGACGACCCCGCACAGAATTCGCTTATGATGGCGCAACAGCCCCTTTAATTGCTGCATGCAAGAACAACTACACAATCAGTCTAGCACGCGACATCTCAGCTACTCAACCAACAAAAATTCAGTTTGCCGGCCGTCTAAATACCAAACCCCTGTCTCATCAAAATGCGCGTCTTCTTCGAGCATGATTCGAATTTCTTTGTTCCACTCGTCAATGTAAACCACGTTGTTGAGTTCAATCGCGTAGCTGGTATTTAGGTGTAGTGGATAATCGCCACTGCCCGCTACTCCGCCTTGAGAATCCCACATGCCAAGAGTGGTGCCGGCACCATGGCCATGATAACCCAGAGGGTGAGTGTAGATAGTAGGCTCGAGCCCAGCTGCAATTGCTTGCTCTCTTGATTGGGTTAATACCGCGTTGCCGGTTTTACCTAGGGCAAAATTGCCAGTAAAAATATCCTGCAATTGATTGCCTTTTTTCAAGGCCTTGCTGAGGTAAGCGGGGGCCACTGTTTCGCCCTCTTTTAAAACATACGTATGCTGTTGAGTGTCGGTGTTCAGGCGTAAATACGATATGCCGAAGTCGACATGCAATAGGTCCCCTTTTTGAACTACTTGGCTGCCGGTACCATTTGTAAATGCGTCTTCGTGATCAAATTTGATATTATCACTGCGTTGAATTGAGACCGATGGGTGAAACCAGGTATCAAGTTTAAGCGAGAGAATTTTGTCTCGAAACCACCAGACAAGATCATCGGTAGAGGTGCGGCCTGGTTCGATTGTTTTAGCGCTAAAACCTTCAGCAATAATATCGTGTGCCAACGCGGTCATGCTTTTAAGTAATTCAACTTCTTCTGCGATTCTAGTCTCTAACCACCTAACCGCTAGCCGCTCGGCCGAAACCAATCGTCGCTCAAACTTTTTTGGCAGTTCTGCGAGTAACCTTTGTTTGTCGCTTGCCACTAAGCCGTCGGCATGTGCCCATGCTGTAGATTGATTAATACCAATTGTTTTAGGGTCATACTTTTGCATTAGCTCGACTAATGCTTGCCACTGATTTGGCTGAATCTTTTTATCCCACGCGGGCTCAAATAGTTCGCCAACTTTATACGGCGCGATCGCCAGAGCCTTAACCGTGTCCCGTTGCCGAACAAACACAAACATCGTGGTTCTTCTGGCTGACATCCAAGTCGCCGGCAGCACTGTTTTAAGCACTGGGTCTTCATTGTATTCACGACTAATTAACAACCACATATCAATCTCAGTTTGCTGCATCAGGCCTGGCAACAATTTATTAATCCGCTTGGCGGTGATGTCATCAATGATCAGTGCTCGCTCCTTAAGCGGTAAAACTTCGAGCGCTAAAACGTCGGCAGGTAAAATTTTTTTGGCCGCGATTGCGTTGCTACAAAACATGAAAAGTATCGAGCATAAAAGTACAGCGAATGAGGTTTTTCCGTTGGTCACTATTGGTTCTCTTTATTGATGCGTCTTAGCGCATGGAGTCGTCTGTGGTCAAAGTATCAGAGGCGATAGCCCGATGTCCAGCACCGTTAAGCTTCGCGCTTCTGGCCTCAGTCCGTCACCCTGAGCGTAGCGAAGGGTCTGATGCAGGGGGTGAGATCCTTCGGCTCGCTGCGCTCGCTCAGGATGACGGGGTTCTGTGGCTTATCGATGACAAGGCTCTGTGCCTTGAGGAAGCTCGAGGCTCTGTGCCTTGAGGAATGACTCGGGTTTTTCTAACAACATATGTAATAATCAGACTGCACCATGTAAAACATAATGGCTTGGAAAACATCATCAAGGGGAAGAAATGAGCACACATGCAATGGCTTCTAGGCAATGGTCTGAATCAGGTTTAGAGCGATTATCGATCGAGAAAAATGTACGCCTGCGTGGCTTGGAATCTAATCGCACGGTGCTTCTGAGCTTGGCCGTTATCTTTATGGTGTTGGTCTATTTTTACCCGCTGCGCATGATCTTTGACGGCATGTTTGCGTCGATCAGCAATGATTATTTCACCAGCGACTTAAAGCTCCGAACTTACGCCGAAGTGCGTCGCATGTTTTTGTTTTATTCCATCGGCTCCGGCGTTATGGCCTTGTTGATTTGTGACTTGTATCGCAATGCACTGATAAATAAAGCGGCACTCGGTTTGAGTCAAGATGAGATATTCGAGACCAAGTTAGACATAACATGTTGGTTTATCATCGCTATTTTCAGCCTTATTTCGATCGCTATCGCGTTAACAGTTAGGGGTGGTTTGTTGGCGCTTGCTGGTTATGTTTATTTCTTGATGTTTGCAGCGTTGCCTTTGGCATCACAGATTCAACGCGCTCGGCGAAAAAACCAATCATCCTGAATCAGTGCAGTCAGTCGAAGGCTCTGATACTGGTGATGAGATCCTTCGCTGCGCTCAGGATGACGGGGGCTGCGCTCAGGAGCGCGAAACCTGCTCTCGGGGTATGACCGGGGCTGCACGGCCCTTAGTGATTACATAAGCTGCGCTGATATTAAGACGGCGCTCTAAGTTCGGTGTGAAGTTTTGCTATGTGTGCCGGCCCTACTTCGCAGCATCCGCCGATGATTGTTGCGCCGCTGGCAAGCCAGCGTTTAGCGAACGATAGATATTCATCGGGCCCCAAGTCTTGCCTACTTTGCAGTGCATCAACTGTCGGCAGGTCTTGTTTAAAAGCATTGGTGATTTCTTTAAAGCCATTGGCGTAAGCTCCGATTGGAAACGTCTGCACTCCGAGTCGATTCAAACCGGCCGTTACCGCTTCTGGCGTGGAACAATTAATTAGCAAAGCATCAACGCCATGCTCTTCAACGATGGGCAATAACCAACGGATGTCCTCCCCAGAGCGCAACTTGCTTCCGTCTTCGTCGTCCACGCTTACCGCTAGCCAAACAGGTTTGCCGGCTTGTTTGGCGCCGATTACTGCGCCGGTTGCTTGTTGAATAGACGCCATGGTTTCTAATAAGATAAAGTCGACATAGGGTGCTTGTAGTTTGGCAATCTCAGCATATAGCTCAGCGCCTTGTTCAATAGCCAATGCTAGGTCGGGGCGATAAGAGGCGCCGGTCGGCCCGATAGAGCCGGCGATTTGTCCACTGCCAAACCTATCTCGTGCTCTATTAGCAATTTCGCAGGCTTGAATTTGCAGCGCTAAGAATTGTTCTTCAATGCCAAATGGGGTCAAGCGGTCGCGGTGAATTGCATAAGTGTTAGTTGTTGCAATGTCGGCTCCTGCGGCGAAATAGTCCTGATGTATTTGCTCCACTAAATCAGGAAAGTCGGTCATAAGCTGCGTTGCCCAGAGGCCTGTAGGATGCGCGCCAGAGCGAGATAGTAGCTCTTGACCCATTCCGCCATCTAATAGCGTTATTGTCATTTAGTATATCAAAGCAGTGATTTGGTGAAGCCGTATTGTAGCGCTACAGCCACATTCATAAAAGATTTTCTGCTTGAATATTCGCGGCCCTATGGACATCTGGTTCTAGTGGTTAAACCCTACGGCTGGCTGCGCTAAGGATCGTAAAGCCTGATCTTGGGGTATGCTCTTTATTTGTGCCGCAGAGCATCTGCTTGAGCACCAAATTGTTCAGCACGACAGCCTCTACTAGGTCATTCTGAGCATAGCCGAGGCAATCGGTAAAAACTGCGTTGCCGGCCAAATTTACAACGCTGCTCGCTACTTAAAAACCTGCTTAGAGGCCGCAATAAACAATGCATCACGTTCAATTGATGGCGGTCGAAATCAGAGTTGTAAGAATGATTACCCTTATAACTAGCGCCCTGTAACAAAAACAGGGCTTAATTAAGTAGCATAAAAAGCTAAGCTCAAAAATCAGGCTCAGATACAAACTGACCCCTTCACTTAAAGCTGAAAAATGGCGCTCGGCTTGCCGTCTTTTTGCTTGGCTGATTGATAACTCGGTACTTGTTTAATGCGTTTCACCCACGCTTCGCAGTTAGGGTACTTATCTTTGAGTAGGCCCTTGGTATCCGCTGATTCGAGTGGGTAGCTCAACATCATATCCGCGGCGGTTATTGAATCGCCGGCGAACCAACCGGTGGCCTCTAGGTCAGCCTCGGCTTTGTCTAAGAGCAGTTTGATTCTTGGCTTAACCATCGCGCTAGACGCTTTGCCAAGCACCATTTTAATCAGCGGTCTAATCAAACCCGGAGAGCGTTTTTCAAGTGTTTGGAAGACAATACTCATTAACAGCATTGGCATAAAAGAACCCTGCGCTGCATGAAACCAAAACAAATAGTCGGTTCTTGCCGCTGAATTAGCGGCCGGTCGCAATGGCGACTCAAGGTTTTGATCTAAAATATAATCAAATATAGCCGCGGTTTCCGCTAGGTTTAGCTCGCCATCGGTTATTACCGGTGATGTGCCCAGCGGTGAAACGGCTTTATAGTCTGCCGGCGCTAGGCTTGTTTGTTTATCGCGCTGATACAATTTAAGCTCATAATCGGTGCCCAGTTCTTCAAGCAGCCAAAGTACTCGATACGATTGTGAGTATTCAAGATGGTGTAGCGTTAACATGATTTTTTCTCCTGTTTTTATGAGCTGGCGTTGCGTTGTTGGGGGTTGCCCGCGCTCGAATTTGGTGCCGAGGGCATTAGTTTATGCTTTTATGGAGTCTGTGTACGCTAAATCTTGAGCGCATCAGTGGGTAAACCAGAGTGAACGGCTCTAAGGTTCAGGCGCGCATGGCTCTAGGTTAAGCCAAAAATAAAGGCTAATAGAGATTAGTGCCTGCGTCATTTTAAGCGTAGCCGAAGAATCTGAGATTAGTGCTGAGATACTCGACAGAGGGGGCAGATATTCTTTGAGATCCTTCGGCTGCGCTCAGGATGACGGTACGTTAGGCTTAGAGTGAAGGAACGTTGGGCTTGGGGTGACGAGATGTAAGGCTTAGGGTCACTGCGCTATGCCTTAGGCGCGCATGGCTCTACCTTAAGCCAAAAATCAGGCCTAATTAGAGATTAATGCCTGCGTCATCCTGAGCGCAGCCGAAGGATCTGATGTTAATGCTCAGATACTCGACAGGGGGGGCGAGATATTCTTTGAGATCCTTCGGCTACGCTCAGGATGACGGAACGTTGCGCTCAGGATGACTAACGCTAGACTCAGGATGACGAGATATAAGGCTTAGAATGACTTAACGTTGCGCTCAGAGTGACGGAACATTAGGCTCTGAGTGACGCGATGTTAGGCATACGAGTACCTAGCCAGGTCTTGGCGGATGACGTGGCATTTTCTCTTGTAGAGGTAAAAAGCACGCGAAAATTGAATCCAAAACCGCCAAAACGGCATCTAAGTGTATAACAACACTATTTAATTTTTAGGCTACTACGAGGGAAACTTTATGAGCGCGCTAATTACCACTACTTCTAATATCGGCAGCAACGAATACAAAACCCATGCATTGGTTTCTTATATTCTGTTGGCAATCGGCTTGTTTACCGCGATCCCGCTATTATTCGGTGCAGTTTGGGCGATGATCAAAAAGAAAGGCGCCTACGGCACGATCTACCACAGCCATTTAGTCAACGCCACACGCATATTCTGGTGGAGCTTATTCTGGACCATTATCGGCGCAATCTTTGCCGTGATTTTCATTGGCTATGCTGTTTGGGCGATAACATGGTTATGGGTCTTATACCGAATTGTTGATGGCTTGGTGAAAATACTATCTGACGAACCTTACCCAATATAACGATCGAGAGTCATCTCTTAAATGCTCAGTTGTGCAGTCAAATTAGTCTCGCAATTGAGCATTAGTTATTTTTGAGCTAAATAAATCGTATGTTTACTGCCTTTACCTTTATGCGCTCTGACAGTTTTGAAACTAACTTTAAAACGCGCCTTTTTCAATTTCTTGGTGAACCTAGGATCATGCCAAGCTGACCATACTGCTAACATGCCGTTCGGCC
>JBLHXJ010000137.1:0-7832 GCA_047629535.1 Arenicella sp.
GATCCGCCTAGCGACGAAGAGCGCAGGCGCAATGACGTGATCGAGACATTACAGGGTAACCGTAATTTGTTTATAGATTCGCCCGAGGAGTTGCATCGCTTAGTCAAAGCAGGGTATTTTTTCAACTAACTTTTTCAACTAACGGGGCTTGGCAAGAAAAAGCACTAAATGCGCTCGCTTGCCAGTATGCTATAACTAGGTTATTTGGGTATTTCTTCTTTACGACATTCGAGGCAGTCGCTATGAAAAAACGAAACATCACTCTTCCGTTAATCGGAATTTTAAAAGCGGCAATCCCTCTCATGTTGCTGGCTGGCCTCAGTGCTTGCGGCGACAGCGGCGTAAGAGTTACCACCGAATTTCGCAGTGCTCCAGGCGTAAAAGAGGGCGCTAAGGTCTATTTTGAAGAGCGCGGTGTTGGCCAAGTGGTCGCTATTGACGAGCAAGGTTCGGGTTCTTCAATAGTCACCATGATGATTGACCCGCAGGCCGCCGAAACCATCGACCCAGGGTCAGCGGTGGTGATTAACCGCATCAAGCCAGGCACACCGCTTGAAATTTACGCCAGTGCCTCGGCTAAGCAATTGGGTCTGCAAGACGGCCAACAGCTCAAAGGCTTAGACTCAATGATCGAATTGGTAGCGTGGTCGCTTGGCGATGCGTTTCAAGCTGGCTCTGGTGAGTTATCAGGCTATGTTGATTCGTTCCAACAATACCTGCAAAGTGACGAATTTGAAGATGACCGCGCTCAGGTCGAAGCTGGCGTTAAGGAAATGGCCTTAGTCGCAAGCACAGCGCTAAAGACGGTAGAGCAAGACCTCGCCGCGGCAATAGCCGAGATGACTGTGTCGGAAGATGATCTGGCGCTGGCGATTCAACAATTAGGCGACGAGTTGTCACCAATAGCAGAAGAAATGGCAAAGAGCGGCACTGACTTAATGTTCGAACTTGAGAAATTCACTCAGGGCTTAGACAACGCCACCGCCGAAGAGCAAGCCGCTGGTCAACGGCTAATAGAGAGCATAATCGCAACCATAGAGAAGCTAGATGCAGCGGCAGAGCGTGGCGCTCAACGGTCGGTCGATGAGGTCGAGTAAGGTTTTGATGGAGTTCTAGGGTTGGTTTTAAATCGACCCTGCTAAGGTCTCTTAATAGCAGTCATCATTAGTTACTTTTACTCAGTGCCTTGCTCAACAGCTTCTCGAACCGGCTTAATGGCGAAATAACAAATGTTTCAAATTTGAGTTTCTTCGCCTTAGTAGTGGTTTGCAACTTGTCATTTAGAATTTTCAATTGATCAACCTGCATCCCTAATGGTGTTTCATTCGGCTGGTAGGTGGAGCCGATTTTGTAAAGCTTGTTTTTTTCAGCGTTGAACTCAATGTGCGCTCCCATGATAAGTGAGACTGGCTTGCCTTGCGAAAACTCAAGCAAACGCTCAATGCTATTTTTATAGTCAGACCAATTTTTCACTCTAATAGAGCCGGGATAGAGCGAGTCGCCGCTTAGCAACCATTCGGTTTGTGGGTCATAAATAGCAATGCTCTGCTCTTGATGCCCAGGTATCGGTATTAACGTGAGTATCCTGCCACCCAAGTCTATTGAGCTTTGCTCATTTGGCCAATCGTTTAAGCCTAGTTGAGCCGCCAGCGCTTGGCCATTGGTAGCCACCACCTCGACGCCAGCTTTGCCGACGAACTGAGAATCTCCTTTGGTATGGTCGCTGTGGCTATGAGAATGAACCACTAACACCTCAGGTTTGCCATTAACCCGACCGCCTTGTTGTTCAATAAGTGACTCAACCGTTTGATAAATAGGCGAGAGCTTAGGCGACTCGTTGGCTCCCGTGTCGACGACCAGCACTTTATCGGTACCGAATAATACATAAATGAACGGCGCTTCAAAGGTGACACATTTATTCTGCCGTAGCACATAGGTAGAGGCATCGGCTTGCATCACCTGTATCGGCGGGTTGGTGTCTTTTTTACACGACTTTGCCCCGTGCAGCCACTTGGCGGTGGCTAAATCAGCGTAGCGCTGTTTTGGGGCGTTATCAGCAACGTTTGGGGTGCCCGCACTAGCAATAGTAGGCAGTAAGAAAGCGGCAATGATGAACAGCGAAGATTTGATGAGCATTAGAACTCCAATTTAGTCAGGCAATGATATTTACCTAGTATTAGATGCGTGAACGCTTGAAGTGGATTCAATTAAATAGTCCGTGTTAAGAATATTTAAACTTGTCATACTAGACCAAATACATAAGCAGTTACGATAAAGATGGCAATTAAAAAGACAGAACTCTATTCTTCCCTATGGGCAAGCTGTGATGAGCTACGTGGCGGCATGGACGCCTCGCAATACAAGGATTACGTACTTACCTTCCTGTTCTTAAAGTACGTCTCAGACAAATACCTCAAACAACCGAATAAAGCCATGATTGTGGTGCCATCAGGCTGCTCGTTTGCCGACATGGTTAGCCTGAAAGGCGATAAAGAAATCGGCGAAAAACTTAATATGGTGCTTGATGGCATAGCCGAGGAAAACGAGCTGCCTTGGCTTGCTAACAAAGATAACGACTTCAACGACGAAGAGCGCTTGGGCAAAGGCAAAGAAATGGTCGACCGGCTTTCCAAGCTAATCGGCATATTCGAAGGGCTGGATTTTGCCAGCAACAGCGCCCAAGGCGATGATCTGCTCGGCGATGCTTACGAATACCTAATGCGTAACTTCGCTACCGAATCCGGCAAAAGCAAAGGTCAGTTCTACACTCCGGCAGAAGTGTCACGCATCCTCGCCAAAGTGGTGGGCATCACTAAAGAAACCACGCAAGATCAAACCGTATACGACCCAACCTGTGGCTCTGGCTCGTTATTATTAAAAGCCGCTGATGAAGCCGGTAATGGCCTGAGTATTTACGGCCAAGAAAAAGACGTTGCCACCACTGCACTGTGCCGCATGAATATGATACTGCACAATAATGCTGATGCTGAGATAGCTCCCGGTGGCAGTAACACCCTAGCTGACCCGGAGTTTAAACAGGATAACCATGCGCTTAAAAGATTCGACTTCGCGGTTGCTAACCCACCCTTCTCATCTAAAAATTGGATGAATGGTTTCTTGCCAAAAGAAGATAGCTACGCACGTTTTGAATATGGCATGCCGCCCGAGAAAAACGGTGACTACGCCTTTTTGTTACACATTCTTAAATCCCTAAAGAGCACCGGTAAAGGCGCCGTTATTTTGCCCCACGGTGTACTGTTTCGAGGCGGTGCCGAAGGCACTATACGTCGCAACCTGATTAAACAGGGTTACATTAAAGGCATTATCGGTTTGCCCGCCAACTTGTTTTACGGCACCGGCATTCCCGCTTGTATTATCGTCATCGATAAAGCCGGAGCTAAGGCACGATTGCAAGCCGAAAGCTCTAGCGGAATATTCATGATCGACGCCAGCAAAGGCTTTATGAAAGACGGCCCTAAAAACCGCCTACGCGATCAAGACCTGCACCAAATTGTTGATGTCTTCAACCATCAAATCGAGCAACCCGCATACAGCCGTATGGTCGGTTTTGATGAAATAGAGGGTAACGACTACAACCTCAATATTCCTCGCTATATCGACAGCAGCGCGGCAGAAGACCTGCATGATCTCAGCGCCCATCTTAGTGGTGGCATTCCAAATGCTGATATAGCAGCACTAGACAACTATTGGCAGATTTTCCCCAGCTTACGTAAAACCTTGTTCGCCCCGTTAAATGATGGCAAGCGACAAGGTTATAGCCAAGCGCTGGTGAAAGCCGCTGAGGTTAAAAACACCATCCTTGAACACAGCGAGTTTAAACAGTTTGCCGAGCAAGGTATTGCCATCTTTCATCAGTGGAAAGCGCAGGCCCAGTTGGCAGCGCTAACTCAAAATGACCTGCCTAAAGCAGTGATTCATCGTATTTCCGAAAACCTGCTGGCCGCCTACACGCAAGCGTCGTTGCTTGACCGGTACGACATGTACCAGATCATCATGGATTACTGGTCGGAAATCATGCAGGACGACATTTACTACATTACCCAAGACGGCTGGTCAGCGGCGAATAGCATTCGTGAGCTGGTGGTAAAAAAAGGCGAGAAGCAGAAGGAAGCTCCCGATCTAGTTATCAATAAAGCCAAATACAAAGCCGAAGTGATTCCCCCCGCACTCATCGTTAAACGCTTCTTTGCTGAACAACAAGCACAGCTAGAGGCCCAACAAACCGCAGTCGATACCAGCACCCAAGCCTTAGAAGCCTTTATAGAAGAGCACGCGATTGAAGGCGGGTTGTTGGAAGAAGCCACTAACGATAGCGGCAAGGTCAACAAAGCCAGCGTTGCCGCCCGATTAAAAGCGGCGACAGAACAAGAAGAAATCGACGCACTCAAACAAGTCAAGGGCTCATTAGAAGCAGAAGCCGCGCATAAGAAAACCGTCAAAGACACGCAAGCCGCACTGGATAAAAAAGTGTTTGCACAATACCCCAAACTCACCGAGGCTGAGATCAAAACTCTAATCGTCGAAGATAAATGGCTCGCCACCCTGCAAGCCAACATCGTTGCTGAAATCGAACGTGTCACCCAACAATTGGCCAATCGGGTAAAAACTTTGGAAGAGCGTTACGCCGAACCTTTGCCTGCTTTAACGCAAAGCCTGGCTGCGCTGAGTGCTAAAGTGGATGTGCATTTGGAAAAGATGGGGTTGCAGTGGTGAGTGGCGTGATAGATCAACAGGTACCGGAAGGGTATAAGCTAACGGAAGTTGGAGTTATTCCTCGGGACTGGCATGTAAAAACTATTGGTGAAGTAACAACGGACATAGGAGATGGAATTCACGCGACGCCAGAGTATTCCTCTTCTGGAGAATATTATTTCGTTAATGGAAACAATATTTCCAACGGTTCCATAATAGTTACTGAAGGCACAAAAAAAGTCGATGAGAGCGAGTTCCAAAAGCATAAAAAATCACTTTCCCTAAGAACAATATTCCTTTCGATAAATGGGACGATTGGAAATCTGGCTCTCTACGATAATGAGCCCTTGGTGCTTGGAAAAAGTGCAGCATACATTAATGTAAAAGAACAATATCTACCCATATATATTTACTACGGCTTGCAAGCTAAAACTACTAGCGATTTTTTCTCAGATGGTTTAACAGGCTCGACTATAAAAAATTTGGGGCTTGGTGTTATTAGAGCAACGCCCATACCTATGCCAGTTGACCAAGAGGAACAAACCGCAATTGCCAACGCACTCTCAGATGTTGATACCCTAATCACCTCACTTGAAAAACTCATCACCAAAAAACGCGCCATCAAAACCGCCGCCATGCAACAACTGCTTACCGGAAAAAAACGCCTACCACCGTTTGATCAGACCCAAACTGGTTACAAACAAACCGAACTGGGTGAAATACCGGAGGATTGGGAGGTTGGGATTGTTAAAGGTCTTGTCGAAAATATGACCAGTGGTTTGTCACGACGACTAGCGTCGCATGATATTGGATTACCGGTACTAATCTCTGGGAATATTCAAAATAAAAAACTGGTTACTGACAACTTAAAGTATTGGTATAAGGATGATCCTCAGGGGGCTAGCATAGAAGATTACGTATTAAATGATGGCGACATTCTTTTGTGTTTTATTAACAGCATGTCACAAATAGGCAAACCCTGTATTTTTAAAGACATCGGTCGACCAGCTATTTATACAACAAATTTGTTCAGAATAGTAATCTCGAATATTCATTCTTCAGAATTTGCTTATTACCTATTCAGTTCTGCGGTGTTTCAAAAACAAATACAGCTTATATCTAAAATAGCTGTTAATCAGGCGTCATTCACAAAACCAGACTTCTTGCACATCAAAATTATTCATCCCTCAGATAAAGTAGAACAATGCGCTATTGCTGAGACATTATCAGATCTAGATTCAGAGATTGATGGCTTGGAACAACGCCTCATCAAAACCCAAAAAATCAAACTAGGTATGATGCAAGAACTACTCACAGGGAGAACTCGACTAATATGAGCGAATCGCGGCATAGGGAATGGAAGGCATCTTGGCGAGATGAATATCTTAAATGGATTTGTGGTTTTGCAAATGCCGAAGGCGGTGTATTAACGGTTGGGCGCGATGATACGGGTAATGATGTGAACTTGCCGGAGCCTGTGTATCAATACAATGCTCTTGATTTTGAAGTGACACTCCTTGGAAAAACACTGACCAAAACTACCCAAGAAACTACCCAAGAAAAAATACTGGCTCTATTAAGAGAAAATCCGTCGATAACACGCAAGGCCCTGGCTGAACGAATAGGCATTACGCCCGATGGTATTAAATATCATTTAGACAAGTTAAAAACGGCGGGGATTATTCAGCACAGTGGGCCGACTAAAGGCGGCCACTGGCAGGTGTTGGGAGACGATAAATGAGCACTATAGGCCAACGCGAACGGGTTACACAAAACCGAGTCGTCAAGATTTTTCGTCAGCAGTTGGGCTATGACTATTACGGTGATTGGCAAGATCGAGCGAATAACTCCAATATTGAAGAAGGCTATTTGACTGATTGGTTGGCTAAGCAGGGTGTTGAGAGTGGGCTGATTACTAATACTTTACGTCAGTTCAAACAAGCGGCCAGCATGGGCGATGGTAAAAAGTTGTATCACGCCAACAAGGAAGTCTACAGCTTGTTGCGCTATGGGGTTAAGGTGCGCCAGGGGCAAGGCGATAGCACTAAAACCGTTTGGTTGATCGATTGGAATCAGCCGCTGAATAACCACTTTGCGATTGCGCAAGAAGTCTCGGTTAAAGGCGAAAACACTAAGCGCCCGGATGTTGTTTTATATGTGAATGGTATTGCCTTGGGCGTGATTGAATTAAAACGCTCATCAGTTTCGGTTGCCGAAGGTATTCGCCAAAATCGCGATAATCAGAAAAAAACCTTTATCCGTGATTTTTTCAGCACCATGCAATTGGTGATGTCGGGTAACGATACTGAGGGTTTGCGTTACGGCACCGTTCAAACAACCGAAAAGCACTTCTACCGCTGGAAAGAAGAAAACCCGAATTACAACCCGGCAGTTGATGAGCCCGGCAAAAAACACTTATCGGTGTTTGACGCAACTACTGCCGATGATGGTCTTCAGCTTGGTTTGCTGGATTTTGACATTATTAATGTGTGCCGAAAAGAACGCTTTCTCGAAATCATCCATAACTTTATTGTGTTTGATGCGGGCACTAAGAAGACTTGCCGTCATAACCAATACTTTGGCGTTAAAGCATCGCAAACCCGCGTGCAAAATAAAGAAAACGGTATTATCTGGCACACCCAAGGGTCGGGTAAAAGCCTAACCATGGTGTGGTTGGCTAAATGGATACGTGAGCACATTGATAACGCCAGAGTATTAGTTATTACCGACCGTACCGAACTGGATGATCAGATTGAGGGGGTGTTTGCCGGTGTCGATGAAAGCATTAGCCGTTCAAAAACCGGAGCCGATTTAATGGCTGAATTGAATCAGGCTGAACCTTGGTTGATGTGTTCGCTGGTGCATAAGTTTGGCCGCCGGGGTGATGGCCAAGTTGATGAAGGCGTTGAAGGGGAAAAAGCTGACGATGAATCTACTGATGACTATCTCGCTGCGTTAACCAAAAGCTTGCCCAGCGATTTTAGCGCCAAAGGCAATGTGTTTGTGTTTGTCGATGAGTGCCACCGTACCCAATCGGGCAAACTGCACACGGCGATGAAGGCTATTTTGCCGAACGCGATCTTTATCGGTTTTACCGGCACGCCGTTGCTGAAAAAAGA
>JBLHXJ010000138.1:0-7769 GCA_047629535.1 Arenicella sp.
GCAACTTATTCCGACCGGCAATACGATTAAAATGATTATCTTTGTGTTGCTCAATATCGTTAGCGTATTACGGGTCGTATTGTTGACTGCATTTGAATTACTTCTATCTTTGATCGATTTGATAAGGGGTGTTGCTGGCGGTCAGAATATTTTAAAAGAACTTCAGTTCGTGCCAGTAAGAATAGCCACAGCGGTGTTACTTCGAGAACTCGTTACCATTGGAGTAAAGCTGGACGCGGCGAGAGGATTGCCAATTATTCATGCGAATTTCCTCGGTTTTGACGAGCAGTCGCACCGAAGAGGTCCTGGTTCGCGCTTTGCACATTGGAGTTTGAAGGGTATAGATAATGCAATTTCACGAATCTGGCGTTCGGCGAGTAGGTCCGAACATCGTGACTATGATCTATGGATACACTCCGACCATGGCCAGGAGAAAACCAAAAGTTACCCGATTGAATTTGGCCGCACACTTCACGATGCGGTTAACGAGGTTCTTCTGTCCTATGTTGTGACGCGCGATAGTCTATTAACGCCGACCAGCCTAGATAATGAAACTGGCAAGGAGCGCTTAGATGATCCAGACCTTCAATATGCTCATCTACTCGGCAGTACAAAACTATCAGGCTGGCTGTCACGACACTTTCAAGAAAGCCCAACCGATACATACGTAGATTTCTCTATTGCTGCGATGGGACCGCTAGGTTTTATCTATTTGCAACAAGTGATTAATAACAATACTCGCTTATCGGTGGCCCATGACCTTGTTGATAAGGCCAAAGTGCCTATGGTTGTTATGCCTAGCGTAGACGGCGACGACCTAAGTCAGGCTCGCGTGGTGAGCGCGCATGGAGTCTTTAATTTGCCGGCAGACAAAATTGAAATATTTGGTGAAGATCACCCGTTTCTTGAGGATGTTTGTACCGATTTGATTGCACTATGTCACCATCAATACTCGGGAGACTTTGTCTTATGCGGTTGGGCCAAGGGTGAACCTGCATTGAGCTTTCGTATCGAGAACGGTGCCCATGCCGGCCCTGGGCCAAATGAAACCCATGCCTTTGCTTTACTACCAAGCGATGTTGTTAAGGGTTCGCTAACGCAACCCTATCTAAATTTTAGCAAACTCAGGGCAGCGGCAATGGAAGCCCTCGGTAGGCAAGTGATAACGCAATCAGTAGTTGAAAAAACGGAGTTAACCGGCGATCAGCTTGAGGCTGAGATCACCAAACCGCATAAACGGGATTTCTTTCGTGTCATGACTTATAACGTGCACAGTTGTACTGGTATGGACGGCCGTATTTCACCTAGACGGATAGCGCGAATTAACGCCATGTATGACCCAGATATAGTCGCGCTACAAGAACTTGAGGCAAATAGCGGCAGCTCATCGCATATCGATCAAGCCGTAGCAATCGCCGGAGAACTAAATATGAATCTTGAATTCCACCCTGTAAAGCAGCTAGAGCAGGGTCACTTTGGTAACGCTATCTTGAGCAAGCATCCGATGCGCTTACTTGATGCCAGCCCTTTATCGGCTAACCCGAAGCGTAATCGCCCAAATATCAAGCCCTTAGATCAGGCTAGGGGGGTGATGGAGGTAGAAGTAGACTATCGCGGAAAAACATTCACTATGATTAACACGCATTTAGGCTTAACCGCTGAAGAACGTAAACAACAAGTGGTTGATTTACTCGCTGCGCCGAGATTCACGAGTGAGAAAAAGGCGATGATTTTATGTGGCGATTTCAATGCAACGCGCGCGCATCACACTCATCGCTCGATTAGCAAAGTCATGAAGGACGTTGAAGTTATATTTGAAAACAAGAAGCGCAAGAAAACCTTTCCAGCGAAATTTCCAGCGCTCAGAATCGATCATATTTTTGTAGCCAATGAGGTTAGTGTTCGAGATGTTATGGTGCCATCGAATCAGTTAACTAAAGTTGCTTCAGACCATTTGCCGTTGATTGCCGATATCGAGTTCGATTTGGCAGAGTAAGCTAGTGAGAAAATAGCACTGGAATAGTGCTGCGCTTAATCAGATGGTCGGTGACTCCGCCCAGAATCACCTCGGTAATCCGAGAATGTCCATAGCCACCGATGACTATAAGGTCGGCCTGCTCACTTGCTGCCCGTTCTAATAGTTTTTTTGGGATCTCGCTAGTCTTGTTACAGTTATCAATAATTAGCTGATGAGGTATCTTTTTACGCGAAAGATAGTCTTGGATATGGTACGCCGCGTTACTGTCTGGTTTGATCATTCGTTTAGTCAATATATCGACAACGGTAACCTGTTGGCACACCGCCATGAATGGCATTGCGTCACTTGCCGCACGCATTGCCTCGGCGCTCGAATTCCAACCTAAGACTATTTTATTGGCTACAAACTGGCCATTCCAATCGCGCGGGATCATCAGCACAGGTCGTTTTGTTTCTAAAATAATTCGGTTCAATAATGTCTGGTAGTCGAGGTCGCCGAATACGGGTTGATCAGCAAAGATAATGTCGGTGCACAGTAATTGTTCAATCGGCTTTTCAGATTGAGGTATTGTTCGCCACACAGTCTCGCAATCGTGAGAGCCAGCAAGTGTTTCGAAGTGTTCTTTGGCAATTAATTCCCGCTTATCCAAATCCACCAATAGTTGATTAGCAAATTCCATTGGTGAGCTACTTTGCCATCGCATAACGTCGATTGCATCGAGTCTTATATAGGCCGCCGTGACGGTTCCATTGTATCGTTCAGCAAATTGACAGGCCGCTGTAGCTGCTGCTGATTGATTGGTAATGTTATTTACGCAAACGGTTATGTCATTATTCATTTTATTTCTCAAGAGGTCTTGGCGTATGCATTCAGTTTACCTAGCTCTATCATTGAATTCTTGATCTAGGTCAAGCGTCGCCTCGGATCACTCTTTATGCTTGATAGCATGAAAAAGATACTCATATTACAAGGTCATCCTGATGCGGGGAATGGTCATTTTTGTGACGCAATTGCCGAAAAATATTCATCAGCTGCAGTCGATGCAGGGCATGAAACTAGGCAGGTCGATATTGCTAAATTAGATTTTCCTTTACTCACCAGCAAGCGTGATTTCGACCTCGAGCGCCCATGTTCAGCGATTACAGATAGTCAAGCTGATATTTTATGGGCCGAGCATGTGGTGGTTATTTATCCGCTCTGGCTTGGCGACATGCCGGCGCTTGTGAAGGGCTTTTGGGAGCAGGTTTTACGACCGGGTTTTGCTATGCACGAGGGTAGGCCTGGGCGCCCATTTGAAAAGTTGCTTAAAGGTAAGTCGGCGAGGGTTTTTGTAACCATGGGCATGCCGTCGCCCGTATATCGTTGGTTTTATAAAGCTCACTCAGTAAAAAGTTTAAAGCGCAATATTCTCTCGTTTTGTGGCTTTAAACCAGTGAGATTCAGTTTGATTGGCGGTGCGCGCGAAGGTAATAATGATCACCTTAAGCTTGAGTTGTCGCAGGTCTCGCATTTAGGTCGAGATGCTGAGTGATCGAGCTGGTCATATCTAGTTGTCTCTGGTCGGAGGATAATAGGAGACTTTATTATTGTAATTAGTGGCTGTATACTGACGTATAACTCAGTTTAAGTAAGCTAAATGTTATGTATGACCATTCTTGTTCTAACTGCGCGATGAGCGAAATTTGTCTGCCCTTGGGGTTGGACAAAATAGATATATGTCGACTCGAAGAAATCGTGACAACCTCTGCGGTGAAACACACTGGAGATAAAATATTGCGCCAAGGAGACGTGTTTCAGAAGATTTACGCGGTTAAATCTGGCATGACTAAATCGTATCGTTTTGACGATGCCGGTACCGAATATATACATTCATTCCATTTGCCTGGTGAACTGTTCGGGCTTGATGCGATTTACGCCAAGCGTTACGGGTTTACCGTAGAGGCTCTGGATACGGTGGTGCTCTGTGAAATGAATTTTGAGGAACTGCAGGCCCTATGCTCTAATGTGCCTTCGCTGCAAAGACAAGTCTTTAATCTTTTAAGCCGAGATCTATATAAATCGCACGTCAATCCGATAGAGCATTTCGATCAAACGGCCGAGCAAAAATTGTCTGGTTTCTTACACAATTTGTTATCTCGCTTACACGCGCGAGGTCACACTAGCATGGAGCTGCACTTACCAATGTCTCGCCGAGATATAGCCAATCACTTAGGCTTGGCACCGGAAACAATAAGCCGTTTACTTAAACGTTTTCAACAACAGAACGTTATTGATATCAAAAACCGCTTAGTAACTATTACTGATAGCGTAAAACTTGAGAGTATGGTTCATTGTCATGCGTTGGAGACATCTATTTCACCAAGCGATATTACTCGTTCGGCGAGATAGACGATCAGCATCCCGAGTTACGCTGGTTTTAGGTTTTTCTTTTGCAGCCAGACGCGTTGACACGCTAAGCGTTAATCAGCCTATCTCAGGCCTAATTGATTTAGATCAAAGCCCAATTGAGACCATCAACGTAGAGTAACTACTCGAACATAGTATCGATACTCCAAGTAGCCGATGCACTCAGACACTTTAATCAAGCTCTAACCTAGGAGGGTCCGTAATGAAACGGCCAGTCACAATAATAGTTACCCGAGTTGGCCTGTTGATGGCTATGTTATTGATGGTTGCTTGTAGTCAAGAGCAAGTTGCCAACAGAGGGTTTAGCCTTCCCCCGGGTATCGCTGAAAATGGTCAGCAATTATTCATCGAGTATCGATGCAGTGGTTGTCATACCCTAGCGGGTACTGAATTCAATGATGATGAGTGGCGCTTAACCGAAAATGGCGGCATTGCCGTAGAACTAGGAGGCGAATCATCTAAAGTACAGACTTACGGTGACTTAGTTACCTCTATCATTAACCCATCCCATCGCCTAGTAAAGGGCTACCCTATAGATCAAATTAGCGAAGATGGGAGATCTAAAATGGAATACTACAACCAAGTCATGACGGTTGAAGAGCTGATCGACCTAGTGACGTTTTTAAAGTCGAAATATCAATTTAAGAGTTACCCTGAAACGATGTATCCCTATTACATATACCCTGGCTAGAGTTGTTCGCGTGTTACATATTTAGTGAAAACGGCAACACATGCTTGTTTAGTTTCGGCTTTAAATAGCGATCAAATATACTGGCAATTGGGCGTCTGAAATAACGCCCTGTTTCGGTGATTTCGAAACCTTGGCCATCGACCAACACTAGCCCATCTTGTTCAAATACTTCGAGCTCGACTAATTCATGTTGTAGGTATTGAAATAGGGTGATGACGCTATTTATTTCGGTAAGCTGGCCTATCGTAGCACTCAAATCGACGTAGTCACGACACATAACTTGCTGAATAACGTCGGCTCTAATACGGTCATCATTACTGAGTTCAATGCCTTTGGCGATTGGTAGAGCACGATCATCTATTCGTTCGTTATAGAGCGAAAGAGTCGACTCATTTTGCGAAAAAGCGGTGTCTAGTTTGCTAATTGCATTTGCCCCAACACCGACTAGATCGGTGTCTCTATGGCTAGTATAACCTTGAAGATTAAGCTGTAGCGTGCCTTTATTTTGCGCCCGTGCAAGAGCATCCGTCGGCAGCACATAGTGGTCCATGCCGATATGATTATATCCGGCCTGTATCAACTTGCTATGCACTAGTAAAGACAGCGTCTGGCCGACTTCAGTGCTAGGCAGGGTAGAGCTGTCAATTGTCCTTATGGCTTTGATAGATTTCGCAAGGTTGGCAAGGTTATAGGCCGAAACTCGCGACACGCCAGCATCGATAACCTTAGATAGAATTTTCTCGACGCTCTCAAACGTCTGCATCGGAAGGCCGCTAATGATATCGACATTAAGCGATTTACCTAAGCGCATGACAGCTTCAATCAACGCAAACGCATCGCTAGAGGGTGCTCCTTGCTTGAGCTTTTTATGCTCTTGCTTGGAAAAGTCATGTAAGCCAATACTGAATCGATTTATTCCGCTTTGAGCCAAATGCTCTATCTCTAATGGAGATGTAGTTCTAGGGTCAAGCTCGATACTTATTTCTAAGTTACTCGGCAAATCAAGATGAAACTGTAAGGCAATTTGGTCTAATACTGTTGTCACTTGTTCAATGTTCAGAAAACTAGCTGTTCCAAAGCAGAAGTGTATCTGCGTAACCAGCCTGCCTTCGCTGAACAGTTTGCCGCGCATGGCAATTTCATATAACAAACGCTCGAGATAGTCACGGCCCTGCTTTTTTGAGCTTTGCGTGTTCTCACTTTGCCTTGAGGCATTTTTGCAAGCGCAAAAATAGGGGAGTGAGTGGCTACAGGGCACATGTACATATATTGATAAGTCTTTTGGCAGCAGGCTAGAGTTTGAGAGCATTGAATGCTGCTTAAAATGACCGCCGTCAAAATTCTCATGAAATTGCGGCGCTGTTGGGTATGACGTGTATCGCGGAACCTGAGTATCGTATTTTTTAATCAAGTCTGCAGTTAGCACAGGCGTGTAATGCATTTTTCCTATCCGGAAATAAAGTGTCTCCAGAGAATAACGACTCAACTCAACTGAAACTTGACCTGGATCAATTGTCACACGCTTGAGTCGGCAATAATCCTGCTTGTCTTACATATTACAGAGGGTTATCCATGAGTGAACTGGTTTATCACGACAAAGTTATTCGTCAATTTTCCTTGGCAACAATACTTTGGGGCGTAGTGGGAATGTTGGTCGGCGTTTTACTGGCCGCACAACTCGCGTGGCCGGTACTCAATTTTGATATACCGTGGCTCACCTTTAGTCGCTTACGACCGCTGCATACCAATGCGGTAATCTTTGCCTTTGGAGGTAGTGCACTATTCGCTACCTCATACTACATTGTGCAGCGAACCTGTCATGTCGAACTGTTTGCACCCAAACTAGCGGCTTTTACCTTTTGGGGCTGGCAGACTGTGATCGTATTGGCGGCCATAACGCTGCCGATGGGATTTACCCAATCAAAAGAATACGCGGAACTGATTTGGCCGATCGACATTCTTATAACCATTGTCTGGGTTGCCTACGGGATCGTCTTTTTTGGTACCATCGCGAAGCGAAAAATGCCACATATTTATGTCGCGAATTGGTTCTTTGCGGCTTACATCATTACCATAGCAGTGCTGCATATCGTTAACAATTTAGCCATACCGGTTAGTCTAACCGAGTCCTACCCTGTGTTTTCTGGTTCGGTAGATGCCATGGCACAGTGGTGGTATGGGCATAATGCGGTTGGCTTTTTCTTAACCGCTGCCTTTCTTGGCATGATGTATTACTTCATACCTAAGCAAGCTGATCGTCCGGTGTATTCGTACCGACTTTCGGTTGTGCATTTCTGGGCCTTGATCTCAATCTACATGTGGGCTGGCCCTCACCATCTTCATTACACCGCCTTGCCTGACTGGGCTCAGTCGCTGGGGATGGTGTTTTCACTAATTCTGTTGGCGCCTTCTTGGGGCGGCATGATTAACGGCATGATGACTCTTTCTGGTGCATGGCATAAGTTGCGCGACGATCCAATTCTTAAATTTATGATTGTGTCATTGTCGTTCTACGGGATGTCGACCTTCGAAGGCCCAATGATGTCGATCAAAACGGTTAATGCCTTATCGCACTACACCGACTGGGGCATTGGCCATGTGCATTCAGGCGCCCTAGGTTGGGTAGCGTTTATCGTTTATGGCTCTATGTACGCGATGATCCCGAAAGTCTTCGGTAAAAAGGAAATGTACTCG
>JBLHXJ010000139.1:0-7768 GCA_047629535.1 Arenicella sp.
TTTGATGGTGATGGCATGTTGCACTCAATTTCATTTAAAGATGGCAAGGCTGAGTATAGAAATAGATTTATTCGAACCAAGGGTTTTGATGCTGAACAAGAAGCAGGCAAGGCTCTGTGGACAGGTATTGTAAACGACGCCAAATTATCAACTCTACCCGGCTGGGGAGCACAGGAATATATTAAGGATTCAAGTTCTACAGACGTAGTCGTTCACGCAGGTCAAGTGCTCTCGACTTTCTGGCAGTGCGGCGAAGGCTATCGACTTGACCCCTACACGCTAGATCAACACGGCACTGAATCTTGGGTACCCGAAGAAGGTATTTCAGCGCACCCTAAAGTGGATGAAAGTACTGGCGAGCTATTATTTTTCAATTACTCAAAGACCCCCCCGTATCAACACTATGGCGTGGTTAACAAGGACAATCAACTGGTTCACTACACGCCCGTACCGCTACCTGGCCCACGCCTGCCGCACGACATGGCGTTCACCGAGAACTATTCTATCCTCGTTGACTTACCATTTTTTTGGGACCCAGAAAAGCTAGCACGCGGCAAACACGTGCCAACCTATTACCCGGATACGCCGACTCGCTTCGCGATTCTTCCACGCTTTGGCAATCAGGATGACGTGCAATGGTTTGAAGCTGCTCCGACCTATGTTTTGCATTGGATGAACGCCTATGAAGAAGGCCATGAAATCGTGCTAGACGGTTACTTTCAAGATAAGCCAGATCCCGCTCCAATGCCGAGGATGCCAAAGAATGCCGGTAAATTTATGGCCGGCTTAGATCAACAATCGTTTCAATCGAAGCTACATCGTTGGCGCTTCAATTTAAATACTGGTGAGACTAAGGAAGAGCGTTTAAGCGAGCGCGTATTAGAGTTCGGTACCTTTAACCAAGCGTATGCTGGTAAGAAAGCCCGCTATCTATACTCGACCTATACCAAGCCAGGTTGGTTTTTATTCGCCGGCATTGTTAAGCACGATTTAGAAACAGGCGAGACCAGCGAGCTCTACTTTGGTAGCAAGCGTTACGGCAGTGAGGCTCCGTTTGTACCGCGCATCAATGCGCAAAGCGAAGACGATGGCTACTTAGTCAGCTTCATCACCGACACTAAGCAAGATCGCTCTGAATGCGTATTAATTGATGCTCAGAACATTGCAGCGGGCCCTGTCTGCACCATTGTTCTGCCGCATCGAATTGCCAGTGGTACACATGCTACTTGGGCCGATGGTCCGACTATCCGTGATGCCCAGAAGCGTGATGGCCAGCAGACGACTGCACAATCTTCGGCGGATCAGGCCTAGAGCAAAACCACGTGCTTATCTGTTAGCGCTATACTGACGTTCTCAGGTATCAGCACGATTCACCGAAAAGGTTATAAGTCATGAGCAAATCTCGAATTTACATACTCGGCGGCCACCAAAGCGACTTCGCACGCAATTGGGGTCGCGAGCAGAAGTCAATTTTTGACTTATTTAGCGATTCGGTCAGGGGCGCATTAGATGATAGCAAACTCGACCCGGCTGATATTCAAGTAGGCCATGTCGGCAACTTCGTCTCTGCCTCTTATACCGGTCAAGCACACTTAGGTGGCTTCTTCGGTCATGTAGATCCAACGCTTGCTTACTTGCCGGCCTCGAGCCATGAAGCCGCCTGCGCCTCAGGCTCAATGGCGGTGTTAGCGGCAATGGCTGACTTAGAATCGGGTCGTTATGACCTCGCCTGCGTGGTCGGCATTGAGATGATGAAAGTCAAAGAGCCCGAGATTAAAGGCGACCCATTAGCCGGCGCCGCCTGGATCGGTAAAGAATGGATCAATTCAAAAACTGTTTGGCCTTGTGCATTCAGTGACTTAATCGATGAATATTCAGCGACCTTTGGCGTCGAGAAGACTCACCTCGAGGCAATTTCGGCGAAGAACTATGCGAATGCTAAGCACAACCCCAATGCGCAATCTCGGCACTGGGATATTAGCCCCGACAGCTTCACCGATAATGATGAGCTCAATCCTATTATTGCTGGCAATATTCGTCGGCTAGATTGCGGTCAAATTACCGACGGTGCGACTACCGTATTATTAGCTACCGCTGATCGCGCGCAGGCCTACGCAAACGAACACGGCATAAGTATCGACAGCATCCCCTACATAAAAGGCTGGGGACATATCAACGCGCCGATGCAATTTAGCGAGAAGCGCAGATTGGCCGCGGGCGCGTCTACACTATTACCGCATGTACAAGTACTGTTCCAACAAACGCTTAAACGAGCGGGTCTAAATAGCATAGAACAAATCAGCGGTATGGAAGTTCACGACTGCTTCAACATTACCGAATACATGATTGTTGATCACTCAGGTCTGTACGCACCCGGAGAGGCCTGGAAAGCGATAGAGAATGGTGATACTCAAATTGCCGGCAAGCTGCCAATCAACGCCAGCGGTGGCTTGATTGGGCAAGGTCACCCAGTCGGAGCAACTGGCGTACGCATGCTTTTGGATTGCGCTAAACAAACAAGCCATCGCTACGAAGGGTTGCAGATAGCCGATGCCAGCGACATGATGGCCTTTAACCTCGGCGGCAGCACAACAACCTGCGCCAGCTTTATTGTCGGTACCGATTAAATTTTTTACCGGCTTCTAGGCCGCTAACGCCAGCCAACAATGCCAAGCTCAACTGATTTAGATCGGCGCCAACCGTGCTAGTAGCGCTTCTCGATTGGATCTGTACGGGTCCATTTAGCGCTTCCGCCTGGCCTTAGGTTAGTACTTAATATCCCTGAGCGAGCGATTTTTAACGTCGCCTTTCCAATTCGCCGAGACTCTGCTCTAGACACACCGCCAACCCAGCGTAATTTTTTATTGCTAACCCTGACAACATTTTCAAACAGTTTACGGCCGACCAGCCCTGGAGCCCAATCGTTGCTGATTATCTCGGCTTCATAGATGGTATCGGAACTAACGATTTGAATATAAATCGATTCGCTATTTTTTTCCAAAAACCGATAAGAGGGTCATCGCTCTGTTGAGCGGTCGCGACATTTATGACACTGCTTAAGGCAAGCAGCAGCAAACAAAGGTTTAACCATTTTGTGAACATAATTTCAATCCGGATGCCTATATTTTTGTTGATCGCAAGTAGAACTGTCCGCTTTTATAGCACGTTAATTATGCGCTTTTGATCTTCCCATTCAAACTTTTCGGCCTACGGCCTCTAGGTTTAAATGGAAACTGCATGGTAGCGGACTTAACCATTCGCAGCTTGTTTTGATTCTATCGATACATCTTCTTTCTCACGATTGCCGTCTGGGTCACTATTTTTGGAGGTGCCACCGTGCTTGCCATGCTAAGAACCAACCTAGACAACCCGATGATTAATACGCTAAATCAAAACAGCAGATACACAATGTGAACTTCTGTCAGATCTATATGGTAATCCGTAAAGTTGTATTTCTACGTATATACCAAGCGCGCGTCACAGCATAGACTCCCGACATACAGTGATCTTTGGGATTTAAACAACGTGACAGGCCCCACACTGCGAAACTACGTATTAAAATTATGCATTCAAATACAGGGGAATTATGAAAGCAATGATGTATATCAGTCGGGCTGTTCACCAGGGTAGTGCGGCGGGTATGCCACACGACTGCGCCGCTTTGACAAAAGTCTCTCGAGCGAACAACACAAAGAATGATGTCAGCGGATTTCTTAGTTACCAAGACGGTTACTTTCTGCAATACGTTGAAGGCCCAAGCAGTAAAGTTGATCGACTGTTCATTAAAATCGCTAACGACATCAAGACGTTCAGCTATTAATGAATCAGACCATCGCGCTTCGCAACTTTTCTAAGTGGAGGATGCCATTGGGCAGCAAGCTCGGTAAAGACCCAGACTTTGCTCGCTTAGCAAAACAGTTTCAAGGTGGTTTCGTAAGCCTTTCGAGTGACGCTAGAGCCATTCTCAATAAATTTCATGATTTCGAGTCTGCTTCCATATTATCAATCATGCCGAGAATAAAATCAGACACGAAAACAAGTGATGCAAGTAAGTATCAAAACCAAAATTCTGTTGTTAGCTTTTTTGGTCGACAGAAAAATCAACTTGCAGCCGAAACCGTCGAGAAATCAATTATCTAAAGTGGCATCTGAATGATTGCTTGCCTAAGAATTTGGAAATTAGCCGTTCACTTGCCACATAGAGCCAAGCAGTTTTTGGCGACTATTTACTAACTGAGCCGGCTAAGAAACATCGAGTGCCGCGGGCATAGCTCGATAACGAGAGGCTAATATAAAGAAGTAAAGATTCAACTGAATTGTTAAGTCATGGGCGTTTATCGAGCTTTAGGTGTAAGGCTTGGAGCTCTGTTTGGCCAATAATTCGAGCACGGTGACCGTGACTAGAGTCAAACGCTACGTCGTCAATTAGGTAGTCTTCAGCAACAAAGCAATCTCCCTCTGAAAATCTCTGCACAGAAGCATCACGCAGTTCAATTTCTATCACACCGTTTAAGATAATCAGCAACGTCGGATCACCGGCCACATGCCAATCAGACTGATACGGTGCTTGGCTAGAGCGCAGCCTGAAATTAAGTGCTGCTTGCTGCTCTGATAGCATCCAATTTGATGAGCCGTTTAACTCGATTTCACGCAAACCAAACTCCGACTTACCAACGCCGTCACTGCTGATAGTGATTATTTTTTTACTTATTGATTTCATCTTCTTAACTACGACCGTTTAGATACTTTGGCAGATCATCATCAATTGTTAACCAATCAACCTTGGTACTCATGTAGACATGTGCGTCTGGCGAAAGCGCTGGAGAGGTACCCAGACTTGCCAGAGAAAATTCGACTAGACCGTTGCCTTCTGCTGATTCGAAAATCAAACTCGATCCACACTGCGAGCAAAACTTACGCTTTGTACCGTTATCAGCGACAAAGGTTTGTAATAAATTCTCACCGCTCAGCCAACGAAAATCTTTGTTGGCCGCTGAGCCAAAAGTAGAGAAAGCCGCACCATGGAACTTGCGACACATTGAACAATGGCAATGGCCCATTTTGTCCGCCACTTGATCGGCTTCATTTTGAATATCGCCACAAAGGCATTGGCCTTGATACGGTGTCTTGCTCATTTGGACTCTCCTGTTTAACTAGAGTTTACTTTTTCACTTTTGGGCAGGTTTGGCAAGGTTTTGTTTTGACTCTTTGAGATCCTTCGCTACGCTCAGGATGACCGACCAAGGCATCATCCTGAGCAAGGGAAATCGTCATCCTGACCAAGGGAAATCGTCATCCTGACCAAGGAAAACCGTCATCCTGACCAAGGAAAACCGTCATACTGAGCGTAGCGAAGGATCTCTCGGTCAAATCACGCCCAATAAAAAGCCCCGACCAGTTTCCTGATCGGGGCTTTTATTTAAGCTTGGAAGCTAATATAGACGAAGTCTACATCATGCCGCCCATACCACCCATACCACCCATATCAGGCATGCCGCCACCAGCGCCGCCTTCAACAGGAGCGTCAGTGATCATCGCTTCAGTAGTGATGATCATGCTGGCAATTGATGCCGCGTGTTGCAATGCAGTACGCGTTACCAATGTTGGGTCCAAAATACCCATCTCGATCATGTCGCCATACTCACCAGTACCTGCGTTGTAGCCGAAAGTGCCTTTGTTGTTACGCACTTCGTTCAATACTACAGAAGCATCGTCACCACCATTGGCTACGATTTGACGTAGAGGTGATTCCAGTGCTTTCAAAATAGCTTTAACACCTGCGTCTTGATCGGCGTTGTCGCCTTTCACTTTTGCAACTGCGTCTAGAGTACGGACCAAAGCAACACCGCCACCAGGTACTACGCCTTCTTCAACCGCGGCACGAGTTGCGTGCAATGCATCTTCAACACGTGCTTTCTTCTCTTTCATTTCAACTTCAGTCGCGGCACCAACTTTGATCAATGCTACGCCGCCAGCTAGTTTTGCTACACGTTCTTGCATTTTTTCACGATCATAATCAGAAGAAGATTCTTCGATTTGTGAACGAATTTGGTTAACACGATCAGAGATTTGAGTCGCGTCGCCCATGCCATCAATAATGGTGCTGTTCTCTTTAGTAATTTGAATACGCTTAGCCGAACCAAGGTCTTCTAGAGTAATGCTTTCAAGGCTCATGCCGATCTCTTCAGAGACAACTTTACCGCCAGTCAACACAGCAAGGTCTTCTAACATCGCTTTACGACGATCGCCAAAGCCAGGCGCTTTAACAGCACATACTTTTACGATGCCGCGAATGTTGTTCACTACAAGCGTTGCAAGGGCTTCGCCTTCAACGTCTTCAGCAACAATAAGAAGTGGGCGGCCAGCTTTGGCAACCGCTTCTAATGTTGGTAGTAAATCACGGATGTTTGAGATTTTCTTGTCGTGCAACAAAACCAATGGGCTTTCAAGATCAGCTGTCATTGTGTCTTGCTTGTTAGCGAAGTAAGGCGACAAATAACCACGATCAAATTGCATACCTTCTACAACTTCAAGTTCGTTTTCAAGCGACTGACCTTCTTCAACTGTGATCACGCCTTCTTTGCCAACTTTATCCATTGCTTCAGCAATGATGTTGCCAACAGACTCGTCAGAGTTTGCAGATACAGTGCCGACTTGAGCGATTTCTTTCGCATCTTCACAAGGCTTAGAAAGAGTTTTCAGTTCAGCAACTGCGGCAATCACCGCTTTGTCGATGCCGCGCTTAAGGTCCATTGGGTTCATGCCGGCGGCAACCGCTTTCAAACCTTCTTTAACCATCGCTTGAGCTAAAACAGTCGCTGTAGTTGTTCCGTCGCCGGCTACGTCGTTAGTTTTTGAAGCCACTTCTTTCACAAGCTGTGCGCCCATGTTTTCGAATTTGTCTTCTAGCTCAATTTCTTTGGCAACAGATACACCGTCTTTAGTAACGGTTGGAGCGCCGAAAGCTTTGTCTAAAACTACGTTACGGCCTTTAGGGCCTAGTGTAATTTTAACAGCGTCTGCTAGTACATTAACGCCGGCTAAAATTTTTGCGCGCGCGTCATCACCGAATTTTACGTCTTTTGCTGACATGATAAATTCCTATGTTTAATTTGTTAATTGAATATTCGCGATCTCGAAGGACCACGATTTTAATGAGGTCTTAGGGTTCACGGTTTTTTTCTCAGACAAGGCATGAAAAAGCGCAGGGAGGGGGCGTACAGATTGTACGTAACCGACTGAGCATTTTTCATAACGCGGCATGAGGGAAAAAGCGGGGTTCCTATTCTACGACGCCGACTATGTCGTCTTCTCTCATTACCAAAAGATCTTCGCCGTCGACCTTAACTTCTGTTCCAGCGTATTTGCCGAAAAGAACTTTGTCGCCAACTTTAACGTCTAAGGTGCGAACCTCACCGTTTTCTAAAATTTTGCCATTACCGGCAGCGATAATCTCGCCTTCAGATGGTTTTTCCTTTGCTGATTCAGTAAGGATGATGCCGCCAGCAGAAGTTGCTTCTTCTTCGTTACGACGAACGAGAACGCGATCATGAAGTGGTCGAATAGCCATTTTTTGGGCCTCTAAAAAATAGGTTGGTTAATAATAATAAGGTCTATGAGAAGTGTTTTAGCACTCTACGATAGAGAGTGCTAATAATATGGACGAAGTCAATAAAGTCAATACGTAGACAAGGTTTTATTTTTTGTCTTGTGGGTCAGCGCTGGTGTATTCACCTTCAATAACGTCGGCTTGCTCTACGTAAGGGTT
>JBLHXJ010000140.1:0-7656 GCA_047629535.1 Arenicella sp.
CTAGGCAACCAGGACCCTTGCGCCGTTGATAAAGAATATCGCTCCCGGCAGTGTTCTGTTTGCCAGCATGAATGCAAAAATACCTAGTGACAGCTAGGCCATGCCGATGAATGTACCGAGAAACGACCAATTGATAATGGCTACGTTGATCGACGGCAGTGCGGCAATACCCTCGGCGGAGGGTATTGCTCGATTGAGATAAGCGCTAGTGGTAATAGGTAGTAGACACAACTTACTGATAAACTTAATTAGTCGTTTTTCTGAACTTATCATTTATGCATTATGCTGAAGCCGATTAAAACTCTTTGTACTTTAAGTTTGATATTGCTTGCTGGCTGTAGCAATAGTGACAGCCCGAAACCTATTTGTGATTCAAGTTTGGCTACTGATAGCGCTGATCCGTTTACGCTTATCCCCGCGGGCCAGTTCACTAAGTCTAATGCGCCGGTGTATTCAGAAGAGGGGCAACCTCATCTGGTTACTGTCGATGCGTTTCTGATTCAAACTCATGAAGTCACCAATCAGCAATTTGCCGAATTTGTCTCTAGTACGGCTTATGTGACCGATGCCGAGCGTAGTCGAAACAATCCAGCGGCGAATGGTTCGGCGGTGTTCTCAAGTGACTCAACTGAGTCAGAACCGGCTTGGCGATTAAGTGCTGGTGCGAACTGGAAGCAGCCATCGGGAGACGGCAGCAGAATCAGCGGTAGGCCGCTTCACCCCGTGGTCCATGTATCTTTGCAAGACGCTCGCGCCTATGCCCTTTGGGCTGGTGGGCGTTTGCCGACTGAACTGGAATGGGAATACGCAGCGCAACTGGGCTTGAGCGACTCAGGGAGGCCCGATAGTGGTGCCTATGATAAAGATTCGAAACCGATTGCTAACACTTGGCAAGGTGTTTTTCCGATTCTAAACTCAGTCGAAGACGGCTTTCGTGGGGCGTCTCCCGTGGCGTGTTTCCCGCCAAGCGAAATCGGCCTATATGATATGATTGGTAATGTTTGGGAATGGACCGACACACCAACCTCCAAATCGAGTCACCTGATTAAGGGCGGCTCGTTTCTCTGCGCGAATAATTTTTGCAAACGCTATCGGCCGACGGCAAGACAAACTCAGGAGATCGACTTCTCAACTAATCATATTGGTTTTCGCTTAGTGAGAGACGTTATCGACTAGCTCAAAGGGTTTTAATTTCACCTTAAGTTACGACAACAACACTACTGGCGGGCTATAAATTACTATAATATGTCATATGTCATGTCATTAATAAAACCGCGGGTAACTAACTATGCGTAAGACGATTGCTCCCTATGTCGCAAGGGCGTTGCTCAGTCCCAAGAGGTTGGCCAACAAGCGAATCAAGGCTGAGAAAAAACGGTTACGACTCGGAGAACCCCATCGAGTTACGGTTTATTTGCGCATAAACGACGCCTATAGCTATGTTTTACTGCAGCTGTTGAAGCGCTTAGAGCAGCGTTACTCGATAGAGTATGACTTTCGAACGATACTCAACCTACAGCATGACATGTACCCAGCGCCGACATTGTGGGCCAAAAATGCCTTTGAAGATTGTTGTTACTTAGCTGATCTCTATAGTGATGCGATCGATTTTCCAAGCCAAGTACCAGACAGCACGCCACAGAGAGATGCAAAGATAACTTCGCAGCTTCTGCATTGGGAGCTGCAGCCGGGATACCTAGACAATGCTATCGCTTTATTTAATGAGTATTGGCAAGGTGATCATGCGTCATTGGATTCGTTGCTAAACCCAGCCGTTACGCAGAATCACGAATGCTTCGAACATCATCTACTCGCCAATGAAGCTCGCTTGAAAGAGGCGGGTCACTACTTAAGCGCTATGTTGCACTATGGTGGTGAATGGTATTGGGGGATAAATCGATTGCAATACCTTGAGCGGCGGTTAAATGACCTAGGCATTGTGCGAAAAGATCAGCCAGAGGTGGTTTTTGATCGAAGCCATCAGAGTTTTTGTAAAATGATGAGCTCAGAACAGATACGCGCGGTCGAAGCTAGAAAGCAAGCCGGCAACTGCATAGAAGTATTCTTTTCAGCGCGAAGCCCATACTCCTATATTGGGCTGATTAGAGTTAAACAATTATCAGAGCATTATGGCATTCCCTTAGTGATCAAACCTATCTTACCGATGGTCATGCGGCGAATGCAGGTGCCCGAAAGAAAGGGTACTTACATTGCTCAAGATGTGGCTCGCGAGGCCCTTCTCTACAACATACCATTCGGTTTTATTGCGGACCCTCTGGGCAAAGGCGTTGACAATGTTTACTCTCTATTTGAGTATGCAAAAAGCCAAAATAGAGAAGTTGATTTATTCGCAAGTTTCGCACGCGGTGTTTGGTCCGAGGGTCTTAGAGCAGACACAGACAGGGGGCTATCAACAATGGTTGCTAGGGCAGGGCTCGATTGGAGCCAGGCTCAGGCTCATTTGTCAGACACGTCTTGGCGTAACTGGGCACAAGATAACCTCGCCGAGTTATACTCACATGGTCAATGGGGTGTCCCGTGTTTTAAGTTTCAGGAGACGATTGTGTTTGGTCAAGACCGCTTGGATCGCTTGGAACAGGCTATTGTCAGTAGCGTTCAGAGTCAGAATAAAAGTCAGATTCAAGTTAATAAAACCATCACTAGCAAACCTTAAGTTGAGCTCCACCTGATGCCATTAGAAGAACAAATAACTTTACAAAAAGATGGTCGCGCACAGCGTACCCTGCGAAGCCGCTCTAATATTATTGAAGCGGTTTTGGATTTGTACACCGAGGGCATTTTAGTTCCTACTGCGCAACAAGTCGCCGACCGTTCGGGTTTGGGTATACGCACCGTTTTTAGGCATTTCTCGGAAATGGAAGCCTTATTTATTGCCGGTGACAAGTTACTTTATCAACGCTTTGAACAACAGCCGATAGCGCCGCCCGAGGGTGAGCTTAGCAATCGAATTGGTCAGTTAGTGTCGATTAGGATGAAAATTTACAGCGAGTACTCTCCGTATATAAGGGCGACCTTGGTGCAAAAATGGCGCTATCCGCAACTTGATAAGCAGTATCGTGCTTTTAGCCAAAAGCTTAAGCAGCAGGTAGTCTATTTTCTGCCGGAAGCAAAGGAGCTAAGTGCGCCGGTGTTCGAGCTACTGGTCATCGCGCTGTCGTATGAGAGCTGGGATAAGATGCGCACCATGGACAAACGCAGTAAAAAGGCGATTACCGGTATTGTTCTCAATGCTGTTTTTTTCGTCATGAGTTCTCGATAGAAAACTCTCATGATAAGATCTTTGGCGAGGCAAGGGCGCAACACGTTTTTTGAAAAAATACCGACCTTAATATAATAATCAAATATCAATAAGCGGTTACTTAGTAGCTTGTTATTAGTAAATAGGAGGAATATACAATGACACAATCAACTCAGCTGTGGGTTAATCGCAGTGATTGTCGTGACACAAAAGTGGTACAACAAACCTTGCCAGAGCTTGCAGATGGTCAGGTATTGGTGGAGATTGATAAGTTTGGCCTTACCGCTAACAACGTTACCTACGCAATCGTCGGCGATATGATTGGATACTGGAACTATTATCCAACCGGTGAGAATGGCTGGGGTAAAGTTCCGGTGTGGGGCTGTTGCAATGTTGTCGCTTCAACTCATAAGGACATTCCGGTAGGCGAGCGCCTATGGGGCTTTTTACCGATGGATTCGCACACAATACTTACTCCTAGCCAGGTCAGTAACAGTCGGTTTGTTGATGTGACACCGTACCGCAGAGAATTGCCAGCGCTTTATAACGGTTATTCGCGCACAGCGTCTGAGCCTGCAATAATGACTGAGTTAGAAAATGAACGTTGTCTTATGTTTCCTCTATTTGCCACCTCGTATATTTTATACGACTACTTAATCGACAATGATTTCTTCGGCGCTAGCCAAGTTTTGATTGGTTCTGCGTCGTCTAAAACTGGTTTTGGTTTAGCCAAAATGCTGCACGATGACGCCGATATCGAGGTTAAAGTTGTTGGTATTACATCGCAAGGGAATAAAGACTTTGTTGAGTCATTGAATTGCTGCGATCAAATCGTGATCTACGGTGACGAAGCATCGATTGATTCTGAGCAAGCCGCGGCTTACATCGATATGTCTGGCGATGCCAGCCTGAGGGCTAAGCTACATAACCACCTACAAGATAAGATGGTCAACAGCACTATGGTCGGCGCAAGCCATTGGGAAAGCCGAGGCGATGCTGGAGAATTACCCGGTGCCAAACCAAGTATTTTCTTTGCCCCCGGTCAGATTGCCAAACGTGATGAAAGCTGGGGTCCGGGTGTAGCGTGGCGTAAAGCAATGCAGGCCAGCGCCGAGGTAACCATTGCTATTAAAGACGACATTGATGTTCAATGGTTTCATGGGGTTGACGATCTAGCTAAGGTCTGGCTAGAACTATTGGATAATAAAGTACCTGCCAATCGAGGCCTGATGGCTTCTTTATTGCCTAAATAGGGCACTAAGTGGAGGTATTCTGTGATTCCAGTCGATGGAATCACAGGGTAAGCGAAGCAGAATGACATCAACCGCGCTACAACTCTGATCGGTGACACCGAACTATGGCAATAGTGATATTGCCATTCTGAGTCTAGGCATTTGGTGAGTTGCTCGAGCGTTTTGCCAACAATATCAATAGCGTTGCTACCACGATCTCTATGATTATCTCAGTGACAGCAAAAGGCGCGCCGTGAAACAACCAAGCGATAGTTCGATAGCCGGCAATTACCGCTAACACGATTGCCGGCGGATAAAGCCAGCTAGGGCTTTGTTTAATCGAGCCATACAATGCCATGCCGCCTAGGGCTAAAAATAGAGCTCCGAAATCACCAATCTGCGAGCTTAGTCCGATACCGGTTAGCAGTGGCATGCCGGCCATACCGGCTGCGCCACTAGGGTCAACAGCCCAACGAAGGCCAATAAAAATAAATAATAGAGCCGGTAAGCCGATAAGAATTCTAAGTGCTGTGTTCATTGATGATCCTCTAAAGAGTTTAGGTTTATTTTTTAGCTGCCAATTCGGGGTGGTCCCAAGTTCAATTTTGGAACTTTATAGTGAAGCGGGTAGCCGAAGAAAAATTATAGCCAGTCACGATTCACCATGTTCAATTGAAATTATGGCACAAGTTGTGACATAATTTCAATCTGCCGTTATTAACTCTACAGTATTCCGTATGTTAAAAAATAGAAAACTACAAATAGCCTTAGGTTTATTGATAGCAATTGCATGCCTTATATTTGTAAAACGAGGCGACTTATCTGAGTCGGTTTACCAACGTGTTGCCTCCAAGCGCATGCTTAACGACCTAACCACAGACCTGCAAGACGGTTTGCACTTGATTCTTTGTGGCGCGGGCGCACCGCTTCCTGACCCAGAACGGTCGGGGCCTTGTGCGCTGGTTATCGCTGGTGAGACGATACTGGTGATAGATGCCGGTACCGGTGGCAGCCGCAACCTGTCGACCATGCAAGTTCCCCAGGGTGAGATTGATGCGCTGTTATTAACTCATTTCCATTCTGATCATATCGATGGTTTAGGTGAACTGGCTATGCAGCGTTGGGTTAACGGCGCCAATACCTCCCCGTTGCCAGTTTATGGCCCCGATGGTGTGTCTCAAATAGTCAACGGGTTCAATATGGCGTATGACCTAGACGCCAGCTATCGACAAGCTCACCATGGAGACAGCGTTGCGCCCTTGTCTGGCAGTGGAATGATTGCCATCGAGGTTGTAGCGCCATTACAAGGTGAGCAAACGCAAGTACTCGAAAAAGATGGTTTGACGGTAACTATGTTCACCGTAAACCACGCGCCAATTTCACCAGCGGTAGGCTATCGCTTTGACTATAAGGGCCGATCGCTAGTGATTAGCGGCGATACGTCGAAGTCTGAAAACCTGCAACGCATCTCTAAAGATGTCGACTTATTGGTACACGAAGCACTTGCGCCTAATTTAGTGATGGCGCTGAACAGAGGTGCTGCTAGCGCCGGAAATACCATTGTCGAAAAAATTACTCATGATATCTTGGATTACCATACTAGCCCGAAACAAGCCGCCGAAATCGCATACGCCGCCAATGTAAAGCACCTACTTTTTTACCATATTGTGCCAGCGCTGATAGTCCCTGGGTCTAAAGCGGCCTTTTTAAAGGGCGTTGATAGTGCCTACCAAGGTGAGGTGACCATTGGGCAAGACGGCACTATGATCAGTTTGCCTAGTGATAGCGACAAAATCATTAGTAGTAAACTTTTATAAAGATGTGCCGATAAAGATGTCGCCGATATAAGGCTCGGCGTTAGCGAGACAATATCAACGCTTCGCAGCCGGTTCCACTCAGAAGTTCTAATGCCTTGCTTTGATCTGACGAATTGAGATCGGTAAAAGCGTGGTTAATCCACTGTAGGCATTTGCCTTGATAGGCGAAGGTTTGCTGTGTCCATAGCGCGCCATCAATGGTGGCATGCCAGTTTTTTTCCCCTGCTTGCAAGGCTTTGGCGTTGGCCAGTAGTGCGGGTGCATACACGCGACCCATCTCGTTTAATAAGGCTGTCAGCGAAGCTGTTATTGAATCGCTTGAATACCAGCCATTTTCCACGGCTTGGCAACCGCTTAAATCAGACATGCGCTGCACCCATGCGACCACACGCGGAGCATCGGCTTCAGCAATTGAGCGTGGTGTAGGGTCGAAGCCGACAAGCTGTGTTAATTGCCCGTAGAGCGCAAAATCACAGGCGGAGGGTCGCTTACCTAAGATAAACAGGTTATCGCTTAGATGGTCACTTAAGGCCTTGAGAAAGCGGCGATAACTAGCATCAATAACGGGTGCGGTTACATCATTGGAGCCAACAACATAGAGGCGGCTAATTTGTCTCTCGCTGAAGAATTTCTTAAACTGTATGTGTTGCTCATCGGGTAAACAGGTATTCAACCCAAATGGCAGCAGTGAGCCGGCATTATCGGCGTCGACTGAACCGTGCCATCGATAGTGAAACATATACTTTGTCGCCCACTCATCGGCGAAGTCCTCAATTAGATAGTCAATAAATGCCAACACGGGGTCGTTAGGGATTACCGATCGCTCTTGCCACTGGGTCTCGAGCCGACGAATTATTGGCGTGCTATCAAGTACCGCTTGTGGCTCGCCATTGTCATCATTGAAAATAAAGGTGGGCAGTAACTCTACCTTAGGGCTTGCGATACCACGTTTGTCTAGCTCCGCGCTCGGCTGCCCCCAGATCACCTGGTAAGGTATCTGGCGATAACGTAATAGGGCAATCATTTTATGGGTATAGGGTGAGCCTGGCGCGCCGATAAGAGTCAGTCGTTGTTGTGTAGATTGGGGCATAGTCGGGTTGCTGGTATCTAGAGCTATTGATTCTTTCAATATTATGGCATGATTTATGTCATAATCTTAAGAAATCTAAAATTTGGGTAAACACATGATTACGCTAATTATCTGGGCTGTCGCTATCGCTCTGTATGGGCTTTTCTATAGTTGGTACATCGGTTTCCGCCAAAAAGTTACTACCGAGGAAGTTGCGTTAATGATTACACGTTACCAAAACGACTCAGCAATAGCGCCCGAGCAGGCCGCAAGTCTTAG
>JBLHXJ010000141.1:0-7650 GCA_047629535.1 Arenicella sp.
CCATTGCAGAGCGTTCGTTACCAATTAATTAAAGCCAAAGGCGGCATTAGCGGCGGCACCATCGCCAGTATGATGAACATTGTCAAACTGGCGGTGAAGGATAAGTCAATCCGTAAACTATTGGCCAACCCATACGCATTGAACCCCGATCCTAGTTTTAAAGGTCCGGATAAAGGCGATCAGATGAGTGCCAAATTTAGTACAGTACTAGATAAATGGACGGCTCCATTTGTGATGGCGGGTGTTAACACTCGAATAGTTCGTCGCTCTAACGCGTTATTGGGTTTTTCTTACGGTGAAGATTTTCGTTACTCTGAAGTGATGGTCACCAGCAAGGGTGCTGCTGGCTATTTATCGGCCAAGGCGATTTCCGGAGGAATTAAAACGATAATGGTGACAAGCGTGACCGGCGTAGGTAGAAAGTTTCTCGGGGTCTTTTTGCCGGCCCAGGGTGAGGGCCCTAACGTTGATCCTAAGAACCCTGGTTTCTATAATATTCAATTTAATGGTGAGACCGACAATGGCGAGCGATTAGTAACAAAATTGCATGGAGATGGCGACCCTGGTTATGGCTCGACCTCAAAGATGCTTGCTGAATCGGGAGTCTGCCTAGCACTAGATTCATTACCAACAGGCGGCGGCTTTTGGACCCCAGCAAGTGCCCTAGGTGATGCTTATTTGAAGCGTTTGCAAGATAAGGGCGGTCTTAGTTTCGCTATTGTCTCTTAGAGCCCTTAGACGCTATCGATTTGCCCGGCAACAAAATCAAAGCCAGCCTAAATCACTGGCTTTGACGTCAGTTTTAGATGGCACTAGGTAGCAACATCCTGGGGCGCGAAGGTAGCCTTAGCTTGCGCTTCCCCTCGCTAACATTGCCCTATACCATTGAAGTTGTTTGACTCGGCGGTCACGGCTTAATTTAACTAAATGGGTCGGACTTTGATGCTCAGACCAGGGCATATTAAGGTCTTCCCAGCGGTGTTCGAGTTTTTTACCAGGCTCAACTTTCGCCATCATTATCTTCGCTACTGGTTTTTGTAGCACAAGGTTTTCATGGCCTAGGCCTTCACCGACTGTCAATTGTCGTAGACCTTGAAAATCTAGCTCGGCACTGTGGTGTACGTGGCCATTCAAAATTGTCGAAATACCCAATTCGCGCGATTGCGCTGCCAACCAGTCGATCTCACCAATGCCGCCAACTTCGTGGTCGTCGTGTGGTCGCGGGTCTTTCAAGGGGCGGTGTGTGAACAGGATTTGCTCGCCCGAAAATGGTTTTTCAGCAGCTAAATCGCGGAATAACTTGCCTCTCTGTCCTGACTGCTTAGGCCAAAAATCGGCGGCGGTATCAACATTAAGAAATCGTGCGCCGGCTAATTCGAAGGCATGGTTCATCGGGCCGATTTGTTGTAGGAATTTGTCGTAAATTAGACCATTGTCGTGAAAATCATGATTGCCGATAGTCACGTAGCAGGGCAGTTTGGCATGGTTAAACTGCTCAATAGCTGAATCGTATTCTCCTTCAGTGTAGTTGAAGTCGCCTAAGTGCAAGAGGAACTGGGCGCCTAGCTCATGCGCGCGCTTAAGCGTCCATGCAAGTTCGGTGCCGCCACCGGTATCGCCCATCACGGCAAATTCGAAGCCATCAGTGGTGGGCACGGTCCAGCGCAGTCTTATGTTTTGCTCGACATTTGACTCTATGCGTATTCGCCGCTGAGTGCCTTCTACTTGTTGTTCAATAGTGGCTTGTAGTTGCTTAAGAGTGCCTTGATAAGCTCGATTCTGATTTACCTCGAGGTTTGCGTTGCTAGCAACATTGATCATCTCGAAGCTTGAGCTCCCCTTTGTGTGCTTAACGGTTACCATCGGCTCGGGCGCTATTGCTCTTAATCTGCTGCTATTAACGGCAATGCAGTCTTTAAGGGTCAAGCTCAGGATCGGCGTTGATAGTTCTGATTCGGGTGCATCGTGCTCAAAAGATAAGCGAGGATAGCGAAGCCCTCGCTGGTGAGAGTAAAGGCCCAGCGAGGTAAGTAATGCGCCACTGGCTAATAAGCTTCGTCGACTGATCATTTTAACGGCCACCTCTTTTATCTATCTCTTACTAAATGCTTATGAATTGTCGCTGAAACGAAACATCGCTGCTGAAATACAGATGGCAATCGAATCTTAGATGGTGCTTGCCTGTTACTCGGCCTTCGCGGGCCAGGCGATCAAACCAACTATGATCGATAGTTTACTCCGAATCGTGTTAAGGCGTTAGAATTAGATATATTAAGGGGCCCAGTGAAAAACACGATGCCGCGGTCTTTGTTGAGACCTATTGAAGCGCAAAAATTATCTGGCCATAGCTTGCCGAGCTGATATGACTATTTCGCCAACGCAAAAACCATCAAGTAAAAACTATGAATGAAAAACTTACCTACTCTCAAGTTCAGGATTATTATGGCAAAGTATTGCAGACTAGCGATGACCTGAAAACCGATGCCTGTTGTACCGATGAAGGCTTGCCGTCATATCTTAAACCGATCTTGTCAAAAGTGCATGACGAAGTGCTGATGCGCTACTACGGCTGTGGCTTAGTATTGCCTGAACAACTAGAGGGGGCACGTATTTTGGACCTAGGCTCAGGTGCAGGCAGAGATGTGTATGCATTATCGGCCTTAGTTGGTGAGGAGGGTGAAGTGGTCGGTGTTGACATGACTCAAGAGCAGCTCGCTATCGCCGATCAGTATCGAGATTATCATGCTCAGGCATTCGGTTTTGCAGCATCAAATGTGTCGTTTAAAACGGGTTTTATCGAGCAGTTAGACCAATTAGATCTTGAGCCAAATTCATTCGATATTATCGTCTCGAACTGTGTCATCAACTTGTCGCCGGACAAACGTGCCGTTTTAGAGCAGTGTTACAATTTATTAAAGCCTGGTGGCGAAATTTATTTCTCAGACGTCTATTCAGAACGACGCACACCGCAATACTTGATTGATGACGAAGAGCTATATGGTGAGTGTATTTCAGGCGCGCTATATTGGAATGACTTTATTAACCTGTCGAAGCAATGTGGCTTCAAAGATCCGCGTTTGGTCAAGAGCCGACCGCTGGCTATTGAGAATGCCCGTTTGCAAGAAATGCTAGGCGAGCGAAAATTTTTCTCGGCGACCTATCGATTATTCAAGTTGGATGAATTAGAGCCCGCCTGTGAGGATTATGGTCAAGCGGTCAGATACAAAGGGTCTATTGAGCATCACCCTGATAGATTTGAGTTAGACCAGCATCACCTGATAGAGACGGGAAAAATATTTCCAGTGTGTGGCAATACCTATCGCATGTTAGCGCAGACGCGTTTTGCTGAGCATTTTGAGTTCTTCGGCGATTGGCAAAATCATTTCGGTATTTTTGACGGTTGTGGAACAGTTATGCCATTTAGTG
This sequence comes from Arenicella sp., assembly GCA_047629535.1. Taxonomy (GTDB): domain Bacteria; phylum Pseudomonadota; class Gammaproteobacteria; order Arenicellales; family Arenicellaceae; genus Arenicella. The sequence goes on from JBLHXJ010000141.1 coordinate 3,427, forward strand.
CCGCGGTGGTTGCCGATGGCAATAGCGAAATCGATAGTAGTTGCTGCTAACTAATTAAGCGTGAGGCTTACCACTAGTCCTGATTGTTGAGCAGTAGAAACAGTGGCGCGACTATTGCTGGGGCGTTATTTTGAAGGCCGGGTATTCGTCCGCTGCTATTTAGTTCAATGCCTAAGCGTTGGAAAGAGCCTAACGCATCGATGCGACCACTGCCAACCGAGATTCTACTTCCGCCACCGCTAGCGGCCGCCAATAGCGCTGTGCGAACATCGCTTGGCGTGACGTCAGGCCCTGCGCTTAATAGCTGGGCCGCTACGGCTGCGGCATGAGGCGCCGCAGCCGAGGTTCCGAAGAATGGTGAACTGAAGCCCCCTGCACCGGTTACAGTGACGCCATCAGTCGCTGCGATATCGGGCTTGGCTCGAAGCTGTATTGAGGGGAAATTGATTCTTGCTGGGCCTTGAGAGCTATAAAATGCAGCCTGACTGCTGCCAGCGTTAATCGCGCCAACGGCGATTGCTCGGCGGGTGCCCGCGTGGCCGAATACGCTGCCTGCCGGAGTCGGGTACTCGATCCCACTAGCGCCCAGAAAGAACATCTCTAAACGCCGGTTTGAGCCCGAAACTTTATTAATTAGTGCAAACCTTACGGCATTGCTGTTACTGCCGTTGTAGACGCAAACGCCTTCAATAGCGGTTCTGTTGACGCCTGTGCTGCGAGCAACTTCGTTGTCTTGGTCAAATACGAATAAGTCGTAGTTGCTATTGGCGTTTTGATAGCGATCGGCCCACTGCATTAATACAAAAACGCCGCGCTTGGGGCGAATGCCAAAGCCAATAGCGTCATCATTGACATTGCGCTGTGCGCCAAAATTGTGGCGACTTCCTAGGGCGCTGTACTGCTGCTCGTAATGAGTATTGGCGCTATTTCCTGCACTCGAGAAATAGAGAATGTTACTGGGTAGTGCGCTGACCGCACGCGCGAGATCACCATCTTCAAAATAAGGCTCACCGAAAAAACCCAGGTCATCGACAATTATGTCGGCCTTAAATGTGTTGGCGAGAAGCTTGATTTGCTGGATGAACTCGAGTGACGTGCTTACTGCCGATACTGCGATCTTAGCATCTGGAGCGATATCGTGAATAATTTCGGCCATCGCTGTGCCCTCGTTGCAGGTTAGCCTAGAACGACAGTTTTGTGGGTCGTCTGCACGGGTGGTGCAGCTACCATAGGTGGTTATTGTTCGGGGTAGGTCACCGGTGCTTGCGGCTGAACGCCAGCTATTGGCTCCGTCTGAAACGATACCTACTTTGACTCCGCGGCCTGATGCGCCCAGCGCTCTGAGCTCAGAGGCACGCAATATTGCATCGCCTTGTGTGGTAACTCTGCCGGCCGCGGGGGTTCCGTAGCTAGGGACTGTGATCCTAATAATATTTTGCAGGGTAGCCAAGCTTTCAAGCGCGGCAATATCGGCCCAACCTTGTACTTTTTTGAGCTCTTGATTGATGACTTCTATGGTCATGTTTTCGGCGTTGAGATCATCCAAATGTTGTTCGCTAACATCGCCTAAGGTGATATAGATTTGCACACGACTATCGCCCTTGGTATTTACCATTGGGTTAAGCCTTTGTGGGGCAGCGGCTTTTTTCCGCTGCATTAGAGGGCGTAGAAAACCGCCAATTTTGGACAACGCAGGAGATTCCTGTTTGGCCAGCTCACTGGACTGTTGAGCTTGTAGCAGAGTTCTACTAACTAGCTCAGCATTAGCTTGCTGTTGCAGGCCTTTGTCAGTCCCTTCTTGAGCTAAGCTAGCTGAGGAGCCAAGCATTAGTCCAGTCAATATGGCCAGTGTAATTGAGGCGAAAAGAAATACCTTCGGGTGTTGCATGATTTGATCCTTAGTAACGCAGCGCAGTACTTGTGCATGTATGGCGATTACCTTAACCATATGCGCGCCGTTTATCAAACCGAAATACCGATCAATGACTTGCCTAAACCTTGGTTGTGGCTATGATATCTGCCTATTTGGCACTATTGGTTTCGTTGTGGAAATTCATCCTTCACTTATAGCTTTTGCGGTAGCGGCGGCTTTCACCCCGGGTCCCAATAACATAATGATTATGGCGTCGGGGCTAAACTTTGGGTGGCGCGCAAGCATGCCGCATTTCTTTGGCATATGCTTTGGCTTTCCGAGTATGTTTTTAGCGGTAGGTTTCGGCCTTGGTTACTTGTTCGAGCGCTTCGAGTTGTTGCATGAGTTTATTCAAGTGGCGGGCATTTTGTATCTGCTCTATCTTGCCTGGCGTATTGCCACAGCAGCGCCTGCTAACTTGGATGGCCAGCAATCATCGAAGCCGTTGACCTTTTTGCAGGCCGCATTATTTCAGTGGATAAACCCCAAAGCGTGGATAATGGGAACCAGTGCGATAGCTACCTATACGACTGTTGGTAACGATCTGAATTTACAGATATTGCTGGTCGGTTTGGTTTTCTTTGTGATGACATTTCCGAGTGCCGGTGTATGGATGATGTTTGGTGCGGGCTTAAAAAAGGCTCTGAGTGATGCGAAGCATCAACAGGTGTTTAATTTGAGCATGGCGGCGTTGCTAGCGGCCTCAGTGGCACCGATCGCTTGGAGCCTGCTGATTAAATATTTCTAGTCGAAATGGGTGAGTATTTACTGCATCAATGTAGTCTAGTTTCCGCAAGAAGTTCCGTGATCATTAAAATCACCAAGCAAGATTGCCGGAGTTTAATAAAAACAATGTGATTGCCGATTTTTTCTATTCGTTTACCTTGCATTCAGAGCGGTTGACGCCTAGACTCCGCTTCCTGAAAAGCCGTTACTGCTTTAGACCCATTTTCGACTCAGTAGTCACTATTAAGTTAGTTCGCTACTGGGGAGCAAGATTAGGCCTCTTCGGTAAGACGGAATCCGCTTAAGCATAGTTTCATTTAAGCGGCAGAAATGAATACATAACGAGATCGAGATCTTTGCCAACAAATCGCCGCAGTTGCAGCGCATTTGCTTGACTTTGCCTATGCGAATACCTAGACTCGCGACCTCTTTGATGCCTCAAGCTTTGTGTTTGGGGTTTTTGTCGCTCTGAAATGCCAGTTTTCTGGCTTTTAAACGACTTTTTATAAAAACTAAAATTAGATTATGCCAACTATTAATCAATTAGTACGTAACCCGCGTAAGAAGCAAGTACAGAAATCTAACGTTCCAGCGCTTATGGCTTGTCCTCAGCGTCGTGGTGTTTGTACTCGTGTATATACAACGACTCCTAAAAAGCCAAACTCAGCTCTACGTAAAGTAGCGCGTGTTCGTTTAACGAACGGGTTTGAAGTGACTAGCTACATCGGTGGTGAAGGTCACAACTTACAAGAGCATAGTGTTGTACTTATTCGCGGCGGTCGTGTTAAGGATTTGCCTGGTGTTCGTTATCACACAGTACGCGGAGCACTTGATACGTCAGGTGTTACTGAACGTCGTCAAGGTCGTTCTAAGTACGGTGCTAAGAAGCCAAAATCATAAACTGTCGTTAGACATAAGTATTAGGGTGCTTTGATTGTAAAGTAGCCCTGAGAATAAACTGCTCAAGGAAGCACGTTATGCCAAGAAGAAGAGAAGTCCCAAAACGCGAAATATTACCTGATCCCAAATTTGGTAACGTAACGCTAGCGAAATTCGTAAACATCTTGATGAAAGATGGTAAGAAATCAATTGCTGAAAAAATTATTTATGATGCACTCGACTTAATTGCTGAGCGTCGTGAAGAAGACCCGATAGAAATCTTTAATGGTGCTCTAGAAAACGTTAAGCCAATGGTCGAAGTGAAAAGTCGTCGTGTTGGTGGTGCTACTTATCAAGTGCCGGTTGAAGTTCGTGCCAGTCGTCGTACTGCTTTGGCAATGCGTTGGGTTGTTGAATACGCACGTAACCGTTCTGAAAAATCAATGATGCAGCGTTTAGCTGGCGAATTGATTGATGCCTTCGAAAAACGTGGTGGTGCAATGCGCAAAACCGAAGACGTTCATCGTATGGCTGAAGCGAATAAAGCGTTCTCGCACTTTCGTTTCTAGTTTTCGCGGCGCTTGCGCTGCAATCGGTCGGTTTGCCGACCCGGACTGCCGGCGCTGGATTTGATCAGTGCCTGCAGTAAGAACTTCAAGGCAACAGCCTTGAGCTCGAGTCCGCCAAGGCGGGCGCCGGGTAAAAAG
>JBLHXJ010000142.1:0-7643 GCA_047629535.1 Arenicella sp.
TAAAGACCCTGTATGTAGCTCGAGCTAGACAATTTTAAACAACACTAAAACCTACCTTAAGAAAGCCTAATGACTAATATCCATAGCGACAAGATCCTAATCCTTGATTTTGGTTCTCAATACACGCAATTAATTGCGCGTCGGGTACGTGAACTTGGCGTTTATTGTGAAATTTGGGCGTACGACAATGACTTAGCTACAGTCCAAGAATTCGCTCCAAAGGGCATTATTCTTTCTGGCGGACCATCGACGGTGACCGAGCAACATACGCCTCGTGCGCCGCAAGGAATTTTCGAGATGGGTGTGCCAGTGCTGGGCATATGTTATGGCTTGCAATGCATGGCGGAGATGTTGGGAGGCGGCGTTTCAAGTTCGGAGAAGCGTGAATTTGGTCACGCTGATGTAGCGCTGTGTGCTGACAACCTATTGATTAAAGAAGCGTCTCAAAGCGTGTGGATGAGTCATGGTGACAAAGTCACGTCGCTACCAGAGGGCTTTAAGGTTATAGCCGAGTCGGCTAACGCACCGCTATGTGCTATCGCCGACGAAGAGCGTAAATTCTACGGTGTTCAGTTTCACCCAGAAGTAACCCATAGTGAATTTGGCGAGCAACTACTCAGCCGCTTCGCGCATGATATCTGTGGCTGCGGCAATAGTTGGTCGGCGAGCAACATCATTGAGGATGCGATTGATAGTGCACGAACCAAGGTGGCGAATGATCACGTTATCTTAGGCCTCTCCGGTGGCGTCGATTCATCCGTTGTGGCGGCGTTGTTACATCAAGCGATAGGCGACCAATTGACCTGTATTTTCGTCGATAATGGCTTGTTGCGTAAAAACGAAGGTGACCAAGTGATGGAAACCTTCGCCAACAACATGGGCGTTCGAGTGATACGTATTGACGCTGAGAAACGTTTCTTAGACGAGTTGGCGGGTGAAAATGAGCCAGAAGCAAAGCGTAAAATCATTGGCCGAGTTTTCGTCGAGATATTCGAAGAAGAATCAAAGAAAATCGACAATGCAAAATGGTTGGCTCAAGGCACCATTTACCCAGATGTAATTGAGTCCGCCGGTTCTAAAACAGGCAAAGCTCAAGTGATTAAATCTCACCACAATGTTGGCGGCCTGCCCGAACACATGGAGCTTGAGTTGCTCGAGCCGTTGCGTGAATTATTTAAAGATGAAGTACGTAAAATTGGTATTGAGCTTGGTTTGCCGGCTAAAATGGTTCACCGACACCCGTTTCCTGGGCCTGGTTTAGGCGTTAGGATTCTCGGCGAAGTTAAGAAGGAATACGCCGATGTGTTACGTGAAGCTGATGCTATTTTTATGCAAGAGCTAGAGTCGACAGGATGGTATGACAAGACCAGCCAGGCGTTTGCTGTGTTTTTACCGGTTAAATCGGTTGGTGTTGTTGGCGATAATCGAGCCTATGATTGGGTTATCGCTCTACGTGCTGTTGAAACGATCGATTTTATGACCGCCACTTGGGCGCATATTCCATACGATATTCTCGGCCATATTTCGAATAGAATCATCAATGAGGTACGTGGTATTAGTCGCGTAACCTATGATATTTCAGGCAAGCCACCGGCAACTATTGAGTGGGAGTAGTTAGGCGTTCTCCAGCCGGCATTGCGGCTCAAGCTGCAGCAGTGCTTGGTCTATTGTTCCCCGTTCGGATAATAACTATCTTGATGCGACTGTCTTAGAGCTTTCGCCGAACAGAGCACTGCCCGATTGAAATCGATCTTCAGCTATGGCGTTTGTGTAGGTAAGATTTGCTTGACGTTCGACCGAGCGAGAATTGTGGCTTTGAGTGTTCAAGATTGGATCGATAATGCAATCTGTCTTTTCGGCTCTCGCTATTAGTTACTTATAAGTACATAGACGTATCCGGGTCTTTCGCCTCAAGTCGCTTAAGTTTTGTACTTTATGTTGTTGATTTTTCGTTGTTTAGATTGGCAATGCTAGTTTCGGCTATCAGGTTGTTGTGACAATTGCCTCGACGATCACAGCAGACCGAGTGTCGAATTGCACTATAATGACTGCGTGCCAGTAGACTGTTATTGGCAAGGAAGCAGTCTATTCGCTAGATAAATCCATGGCTGGCTATTTTAATACAGTGAAAATTTATTAAGAAAATAGATAAAAAGTGTGTCTGAGGCTTTGGCGGTGCTAACATTCATGCGAATCGATAAATACTATTAAAAATAAACACGTGCGCACACTAATGCCCCTCAATAAACAGTCTGGCTTCACTCTGATCGAGATCATGGTGGTGGTCATAATTATTGCGGTGATGTCGGTTGCTGTGGTCTCGTCGCTCGGTGGCAATAATGATCGAGCCGCTAGATTACAAGCGAATCGTTTTATGGCTGTGGTCAATGAAGTTCGTGATGAAGCGATTATTGCTGGCGATAATTATGCTCTGATTGTTGATGATAAAGTTGGCAGCTATCGTTTTGAGTCGATGCGCTCGCAAGCGGTTGCGGTGACCGATTCGCTGTTTAAAAACCGCTTGGTCGATAAAAAAGTGACGCTGGACTGGGAAGTTTACGAGGTGTTCGACGATGATAACGAAACTGACCCTAGAGTATTGATTTCATCGCTTGGTGAAATTACCCCATTCGAGGCGCGCTTTGGGGGTACTGAATTAAGTTATGTAGTGCTGCTTAATGATGAGGGTCAATTACAACGGCTCGATCAAAAGTCAGTGAAGTTCTAATGCAATTTACTTTTAAGGCTAATCAGCAGTCAGGGTTCACTCTGATTGAGGTGTTGGTGGCCTTGCTGATTGTATCGTTGGGCGTTGGCTCAGTGATTCAAGTTACGGCTAAGCATGTAAGCAATATCAGTGAGCTTGAAAAACGCATGCTTGCGTCATGGGTCGCAAGCAATCAAATAGCGGAAATTCGGCACGATGCTAAAATTGATAAAATTCGCAGTGGCGGTAAAACTGAACGCTCTCAGTTGGGCGGTCATGAATGGCGGTCAAGAATTAAAATAGAAAAGACAGATGTCGAGCGTGTATTCCTATTAACGGTTGAAGTAGCCGACGATAACCACGCCGATAAAAAGGTATATGCCAACATGACAAGCGCGGTGACCGACCGCTTATGATTAGTGTGAAACCATTTCAGGCTATACAACGGGCGGTTGGCTTCACCTTGATTGAGATCATGGTGGCGGTGGCTATTTTTGCTGTGATAGCGAGTATTGTTGGTCCGGCGATGTTCCAGTTTTTAGATATTCGTGAGCGCGCTGGCGCCAAGCAAGATCAAATGGACGGTTTGCAGAAGACCTTTCTGTTTTTAGCCAATGACCTGCGCTATGCCAATAATCGCTTAAGCAAGGATGAATTTGGCGAGCCTGCTGATGCTACGTTAATGGTCGGTGGTGATAGTTTGATGACACTGTCCGCCGTTTACCCAGACTTGAACTTAGGCGGGCTGGGCGTGCCTAGGCGAGTTAGCTGGAAGTTAGACGAAGGTGTTTTACAACGAATTCAGTCACCGGTGATGGACCCAGATGGTGATACACGAACCTTAAAACAATCGTTGCTAAGTGATGTGCGAGAGGTCGAGATTGAGTTAAGTATGGTTGAAGATGGGCGGGACAGTAGCAGTAAAAAATGGGAAGAAAAGACTCGGCTTCCAGACAAGATAGAGGTCACCATAACGATGCTAAATAAGCTGCAATACCGACGCGTATTTACCATGCTCGGCGGCGATACGCTTGATGCTGTTGCGGCGACTTTGAATTCCGGCCAAGCTGGCAACCCTAATGGCCGCAATCAAGCCGGTAATCGACCTGCCGCAGGCGATGTGACTGAAGGCGGTGCTTCGCCGCCGCGCAGGGTGAATCAACCGGTGCCGCCAGGAGCTGAAGATGTTGGTAATTAGCCTGCGTAAGCATCCTCGGCATCAACGGCAAACCGGTGTCGTGCTTATTGTCGTGGTCTTGGCAATCGTGCTGATGGTGACCTTGCTCGCCATCATGATTGAAGAGCAGCATATATTTATTCGAAGGTTAGGCAATCAAAAAGTCGCCGAGCAAGGCTATCAGTACACTCAAGGTTTAAACGCATGGGCCGAGAGAGTGTTACACGATGACGCCAATCGTGAGGTCGATCATCTGGGTGAAAAGTGGGCTGAGTTCGGTAGACCTGATAAAGACAACGATAAGCAAGAGAGCCAACCGGGGTCGTTTTCGTTAGATCGTAATATTGGCGATACTGAAGCCGACGATGAAGACCAAAACGAAGCCACGATCGACTTTGGTATCGACACCGTAGAGGTTTCGATAGATGATCTTCAGGGCCGCTATAACTTAAACAATTTGGCAGTTAAAGAACCGCAAGCGGCGGCGGGACAAAAGCGAATTTTTCTAAATTTGTTAGAGTTGCTCGAGATAGGCGAATTTGATCAACGGGATCGTTTGCATGGCGCGTTAGTAGATTGGATTGACGAGAACGACCTGTCTGGTCCAAACGGCTTTGAGAGTAGCGACTATGGTAGCAAACGTGTACCGTACTTCGCCGCCGATCAAAAACTTACCGCTATCGGTGAATTGAGATTCGTTGAAGGGTTTAGCGTGGAAATAATTAACAAGCTAAAACCGTTTGTCACGGTTTTGCCTGTCGATAATGCAAAGATCAATATTAATACCACTAGCGCTGAAGTGCTTGCCAGCCTAAATCGCGCCACGGTCTCTGATACAGCCTCGGTTGCTGCATTTCTAGCCAGGCGATTAGAACCTGAATTTCAGGGCTTCAGCCAGATACAGGGCGCTGAAACTGCTATCATTGGGGCCTCTATTGTCGCGTCCCAAGCGATATCAGGAATGATGCAGGTGAATAGCCAGTTCTTTCAGATTAACGCTAAGGTGATACTGGGCGATAATATGTTTTGTCTGGAATCACTGGTATTGCGAGAGAGTGCTGGCGCTGGCGTTGTCACCACTCCCAAGGTCAGTGTTTTTAGCCGCCAACATAACACGCTCTGTGAAGAACAGGGCCCAATAGCAAACATTAGCGATGAAGATTTATCTTAAATTAGAAAAGCCTTACGAGTGGGTAAGGGTTAGTGGAAAGAAGGTAGTCGCCTTTGGCGAAGTGCCTGAGCTCGCCGACTATCCGATTGCTGACGAAGAAGAGTTCATTGGCGTAGTGCCTGGCGAATGGGTCACTACGCACAGGGTTAGGTTGCCAGCTAAGACGCGCAAGCAATTTAACGCCGCCTTGCCTTACTCCCTTGAAGAGTCGATTTCTGAAGATGTAGAAAACATGCATTTTATTTGCCCTAGCTGGAAGGTCGGTCAAGAAAGTAAAGTGTCAGTTGTTTCGAAGTCAAAAATGATTGAATGGAAGAATTTGGCAATCGAGCATCGTTTACCGGTCAAACAGTTGGTTCCTGATCATTCTTTAGTGCCCTTTCACGAAGCGGCTGACTGCTCAATCGCCTTGGTAGGCACTGAGTTGCTGGCAAATCATAGAAACGGTGAGGGCGTTAGCATTGATCAAAACTTTATTGATGTATGGCTAATGGACGTACCTACCAGCGAGGTTATCGCGGTTAATAGCCAAGAGCTAGCTGAAAAACTTATCGCTAAGGAGCCTGATCGAGATATCAGATTTTGGGATTTTGGCAGTAAGCTTGCGCATTGGCTAGAATATGAGCAGGCGCTTACAATTGATCTTTGGTCTGAGGAATACCGCCCACGAGTGAGTCGTGGGAGTAAGGCGATGTTCACGATACCGTTAATGATTCTAGCCATGACTGTGTTGCTAAAGCTCGGATATGATTCGTATCGTTATTTTTCCTTAGCGGCCGAGGTGGCATCTATTGAGAGTGAATCGCAAGCTATTTTGACTAACAGGTTTCCGAGCTTGAATAACGTCTCGCCCGGCACTGAGCGAGAAATGTTGGAGCGTGCGATTGCTCGTATGGGTGGTCCAGATAAGTCAAAAAGCGTGCACAATGTGTTAGCCCAAGTATCGACAATTTTGTCGCGACAAAGAATCAGCTTAAGCGATATAGCCTATCGCAATGACGAGTTAGTTATCACCTGTTGGTTGAATGACTTCTCACAAGTCGACCTACTGACAAAACAATTCAATCAACGCCCTGATCTTAGTGCTGCACTGCAGTCATCAGCCTCCGAAGACGGCAAAGTTATTGCTAGCTATAGCATCACACATACTCAGGGTTAGCGAATGGACTCATTAAAAAAATATTGGGCAGGGCTTCAGCTTCGTGAACGTATGGTGCTAGTTTGGGGGGCTGTTGTAGTTGCCATCATCCTTATTTATGCGCTGTTGTTTCAGCCGTTCTATCAAGCAATAGCACGCATGGAGTCGGCGTTACCCGACTCGCGGAGTAATTTGGTTTGGATGCGTCAGACCGATGAATTACTCGCGAGTGGCGGCGGCATCGCTGTTAGTCAAACGTCGGCGGGAGCCGAAGAGTCACTTTTATCGGTACTTGAGTCTACCGCTCGCCTTGCCAAGATACGCAAATCTATTCAGCAAATGGTGCCGACAAAAAATAATTCTGAAGTTCGCGTGGTGCTCGAAGACGCTGATTTTAATCAATGGCTACTTTGGGTTGATAGATTGTATAAAACCAATGGTGTGGATATTCGGCAAATGACCGCCGAGCGTGATGACGATCGCCCTAATATCGCTGAGATTAGAGTTACATTTGTTCGTCGCTAGCGACTACAGGGGCAGGGTAGGCCAAATGATGGTAGCAACTTAGTTAAGGTTTTTAGGCCTCTGCGCTAAAAGCCTAGGCATAAAAAAACCGCCAATATCAGGCGGCTTTTTCTAAGCGATTGCAATTCTTACTTAAGAAATTTACTCGCCAGACTCGCCAGGCCGCCAATGCCGCCGACAGAATCTAATAGGCTGCCGCCGCTTGAGGATTTGTCGACAACTTGAGGTAGCATGTTTTGCAAGCCTCTGAGCAGATCGTTTTGATCGGCACCAAGCTCTCGCGCTGCGCTTTGAATCTTGTCTGAACCAAGCATGCTTTCGATTTGTGAACGTGATATTCCGTTGTTTTCACCATCGCCAAGCCACGACTGTGCGATGTCGCCAAGGCCGCTATTTTGCAAGTTGCCGACTAGTGAGCCCAAATCGATACCAGAACCGCCTGAGCCGCCGAGTAGATTGCCAATCACGCTTTCTACCATGTCGTTGCTTTGACCAGCGTTGCCGCCCAATTTTGACGCTAATAATTGCGTCGCCAATTTCATCATATCCATGTCTGTACCTCTAAGTAATGATAGTTAGAGCAGCCTTCGTAGACTGCACGATATAATCAGTATGAAGCGCGACTCTGAAATTGCAATTAATTATTATTTGTGCTCACAATTCTTTACATTGTTGATTAGCCGATAACTTATTAAAAACAATAGCGAAAAGCGTTGAAACCAATGAGACTGTTTGATATTGTCGCGAACCTAGATTTTTAGACGCGTAGCTCAGTTGGTTAGAGCACCACCTTGACATGGTGGGGGTCGGTGGTTCGAATCCACTCGCGTCTACCAGTTTTATGTAAGAAGCGCGAAATGCTAGTTGTTTGGCGCTTTTTATCGTTGTTTTTTATTAAAGCTATCGAGTTAATGTATAATTGGCT
>JBLHXJ010000143.1:0-7630 GCA_047629535.1 Arenicella sp.
CGAGGTATTTGCCGTTACGAATATGGCGCTTAGAGACTGATGAACAACACAAGGCAGCTGCATTCCACCCATTTCGTAGTCATAGCCGCTAGCAAACAAACCGGCATCTTTATAAGCCGTCAGCGCTTCTTTCACTTCAGGGATGATCTCGACCTTACCATCAACATATTTAGGCTCATTCTGGTCAAGGTAGCCGGCAAACGGCTGAAACTTATCTTCCGCCATCGACTGAGACAGATCAAGAATTGCATCAATCGACTCTCTATCGTAATCACTATAGCGCTCACGCTCTAACAACTCATCGAGATTGTGAGTTTCATACATCAAAAAGTCGAGGTCACGACGGTTTACGATAGTAGACATAAAGATTCCTTTGTTACTGAATTAGCCGATTGCTGTTTGCAGGTTCGGATTAAGCTCGAGAGCTAATATCCAAGCCTTATTTTAGCATTATATTGTAAGTTTTTAGCCAAACTGCAATCTATGACATTTCATCTTATTTAATGTGCCGGAGATGCCTATATTGGCATGCCTTAAACCGGAAAAAGGCTCTAAATTCAGACTATCAGCCCGCTCTGATTGACATCATCTGAACAACAGACCAGACTGCCTATATGACGTCAATTACCAACATTCACCTACCAGCTTCTGCGCAGTCCCCAGAAACGGTAGTCTGTGGAATTTGGACGCGCTCAAGCTATAAGCTAGGGTTATGCGTGTTTTGACTTAGTCTAATAAAGTAGATAGAAATTCAAAACCGCATTCAAATAATTGGATGCGGTTTTTTTTTAGCCGAAATGTATCACTACAAAGCGTATGCAACAGAGATCTAGAGAATGAAAACAGCCATTCAAAAAAAGGTGCGGTTGCGCCTTTCACGTTTAGCAATACCCGCGTCCTTTGTACTGGTATTGATAATTTGGACAACCACTCCGTTAGCTATTAAATGGAGCTCGGTTGGCGCGCCAATGACCAGTGCACTGCTAAGAATGTTAATTGGCGTTGTCTTCTGCGGCTCGCTAGTCATTTTCATGAGTTCAAAATTCAGAGTTGATGCAGCCGCCCGAAAAGTCTACTTGGTCGGAGGCTTGTCGATCTTTGTCTGTATGAGCTTATTCTATGCCGCCGCTCAGCTGATACCGTCGGGTTGGATTGCCGTGCTATTCGGCTTATCACCTTTAGCTACTGGCTTATTTTCAGCTATTGTCGAGCCTGAAACAGAATTAACAGTTGCGAGAGTATCTGGCCTGCTATTGGGGCTTGGCGGCCTATACCTGGTATTTTCGGCAGGGCTCAATGTTGCTGACGCTTCGATCGAAGGCGTGGCGATGACTCTTATCGCGGTGCTTATCTCATCTGCAACATCGGTCATTACCCGACAACTGGTTAAAGACCTAGTTATACCGGGCATGCAAATCACTACTGGCAGCTTGATTGTAGCGATACCCTTTTTTATAGTAGCGGTGTTGCTGCTCGAGCCAGGCCTGAACTTCAATTTCAGCGACAAAGCCTGGAGTGCAATTCTCTATCTTGGTCTAATAGGCACCGGGGTTGGGTTCACGCTTTACTATTACTTACTCAAGCATGTAAGCGCTAGTCGTATAGCGCTGATCACCCTGGTAACACCGATATCGGCATTATCGGTTGGCAGTTGGTTAAATAATGAGCCTCTGGTAGCCGAAGTATGGATGGGCGCTGCCTTAGTTTGCGTTGGTCTATTACTGTATCAATTCACGCCAAAGTTAGGACTAAGAAAATTATAGTCGCTTTCGATACACTACAGCCTTGAGCTATCAGAGATTAACAGCCTTGAGCTATCGAAGAGAAACAGCCTTGAGCTATCAGAGATAAACAGCTATGACACAGATATCGAAATCGTTATTAATCATCGCCCACACGCCATCGCCAAACAGCAAGGCGATGGCCGAGGCAATTTTAGACGGTGCGACTGATAGTTCGGTTGATGGTGTCACTGTAAGGCTGGCCTCGCCCTTCGACTGCAGCAGTGAAATGGTACTTGAGAGTGACGCTCTGGTACTTTTCACCACTGAAAATTTTGGCTATATGAGCGGTGCTCTTAAAGATTTTTTTGAGCGCATCTACTATCCATGCCTTGACGACACTAAGCGCAATGACGCTAAACCCTTTGCGCTGGTAATCAAAGCTGGCCTAGACGGCACTGGCACAGATATATCAGTCGGTAAAATAACCTCTGGATTAAAGTGGCGGCCTGTTCAGGCAACGACACTTTGCAAAGGTGAATTTGAGCCTGAGTTTATCGCCCGATGCCGAGATATCGGTTTAACCATCGCCGCCAGCCTAGAGGCAGAAATCATCTAGTAGCCGCATACAGATACGCAATAACAACTAATTTTGTTCACGGTTCTTACCCGTTGCACATAAGAAGACTCTCAATGCTCACTTTGAGAGTGCAGTTGACGATTTATTTAAATCAAATTGGTAAGTTCAAATCGATAAGTGAAAAGGCGCTAGCTTGTCTTCGAAGAGCCATTGTTAAAAGAAACGTTTGACCAACAAAACGAGCCTCGGCACAAGCCCTTGCATTAATGTGGCTAAAAAAAATTTCTAAGCCTCATATAGCGCATCAACTTACCAGTTCGGCCAAGGTCACTCTTTGACCAGATTCATCACACTTGTAGCCAGGCAAAGCATTTACTTGTTCTTGAAAGCCCTGTGACTTTAACATTTCAATAAAACTGAGTACCTCTGGATCGTTCTCAGATTCAACCTTAATCGCCCAGAGATAAGCGTCCTCAGTAATAGGAATAAAATCTAGATCGAACCTTGCCGCTGCGGCTTCCATACCAAAGCCAACATCGGCCATGCCTGTGGCTACCTGCGCCGCGACGGCGGTATGGGTATATTCATATTGGTCAAACGATCGTATCTGTTGGCTGGCGATTCCGTCTTGCGCCAACAACTCTTCAAGCAGTTCTCGAGTGCCTGAATACGGTTGCCGATTTATCAAACGAACATCTTTATCGGCTAAATCTCTTAAGGATTTAATGCCAAAGCTATTGCCAGCGGCAACCATCAAACCTTGATCACGTTTAATAAAACGAAAAATACGTACATCATTAGGGTTAAGTAACCGTTGATACCGCAGCTGTTGCGCGGCAATATTATGATGCAGCGGTATGGTGAAACCGGCTATTTTACAGGCGCCCGAATGCAACGCCTTTAATGCGTCTTCAGACGCATGGTAATGCAACTCTGTTTGATAGTCGGGCATGTGCTTTGGAATAAGTGCCACTGCATAGCCATGACTGGCGTAAATGGTCATCACATTAACTTGGTCGGATAACACCTTATGCACCTTAGCATTTAGCTCCATCGCTAAGCTTTCCATCTGTGTATGCAAGCGCGCGTCGATTCGTTGATGCACCTGTAACAACACTTCACCGAGTGCCGTTAATCGTGCACCACGGCCTCGTTCTTTAAGCGTAACCGGCGCGCCAAAAAACTCTTCTGCCTGTTGCAAAATGTTCCATGCGTGACGATATGATAGGTCGCAATCTTGTGCCGCTGCGGTTAATTTTTTACGTTTATGTATCGCGCTTAACAGCGGTAGCAAGGTGACATGAACACGGCGACCGTCAATATCTTCAAAACACCAGTTAGGAACAATATTTAAATGATTAATCTGCATTTAATTTCATATTTGTGGCTGAGCTATATCGTGATAATTTAACACTATACACGACATTTATATGCATTAGTTTGCATATTTAAGCCCTACAGTCAGCCAAAAATTAGAAAAGTAATATAAAAAGCTATGATTGCAAATACCAAACAGCAGGCCGTTTTACATGCTATCGATGAAAATAAGCACCTCGAAGGTGCATTGCTACCGATACTTCATCAGATCCAGCATAAGTTGGGGCACATACCTAGCGAGCATGTGAGCGATATTGCCGAAGCGATGAACTTGTCTCGTGCTGAAGTGCATGGGGTTATTACCTTCTACCATTCTTTTAAAACCAAGCCGCAGGGCAAGCATGTTATTGAAGTTTGTCGAGCCGAATCATGCCAAGCCAAAGGCGGTCGCGCAATTGAGGCTGCGGTAAAGGCTAAGCTGGGCGTTGATTTTGATCAAACAACCGACGACGGTGAAATCACGCTTGAGCCAGTTTACTGCCTCGGTAATTGTGGTTGCTCACCGGCGGTCAAAATAAACTCACAAGTTTACGGTCGCGTTACCAAAGAGAGCGTCGTTGACCTGATAGATAGCTTAAAGGCGGAGCAACACTGATGACAATTAAAGTCTTTGTACCACAAGACTCGTCGGCTATATCCGTCGGTGCAGATCAAGTAGCCGCAAAATTGCAGACGGTTGACGAGGTCGAGCTAATTCGCAACGGTTCGCGCGGTTTGTTTTGGCTTGAGCCTATGATCGAAGTGCAAACCCCCGAAGGGCGAGTTGCCTATGGCCCCGTTGCAAGCACCGATGTCGACTCGCTGTTAGCCAGCGGCTTGCTCGACGGCGCGCAGACTCACTCTTTAAGCTTGGGCTTGACCGAAGAAATTCCATTCCTGAAAAAACAACAACGCTTGACCTTTAAGCGCGCCGGTATTATCGATCCAACAAGCCTGGATGATTATAGAGAACACGGCGGCTACAAGGGGCTTAAGCGCGCTATCACCATGAGCACTCAAGAGTGTGTCGACGAAGTAAAGACATCTGGTTTAAGAGGCCGCGGTGGCGCCGCATTCCCAACCGGTATCAAATGGCAAACGGTGCATGACACACCCGGTGAAAAGAAGTACATAGTCTGTAATGCTGATGAAGGCGATTCGGGCACTTATGCTGACCGTCTACAGATGGAGGCTGATCCTTTCGGCCTGATCGAAGGCATGACCATCGCGGCAATAGCCGTGGGTGCCGATAAGGGGTATATCTATTTACGCGAAGAGTACCCTCATGCTCACCTCAGGCTAAACGAGGCTATTAGCAAGGCCGTTGATGCCAATTTACTTGGCAATAACTTACTAGGTTCAGGCCACAATTTCGATTTAGAGGTTCGACTCGGCGCAAAGTCTTATATCTGTGGAGAAGAGACCGCGCTACTTGAAAGTTTAGAAGGCAAACGCGGTGTGGTTCGCGCCAAACCGCCACTGCCAGCAATCGAAGGTTTGTTCGGTAAGCCGACGGTGGTGAATAACGTTTTATCACTATCAACTATTTCAATCATATTTGAACAAGGCGCTGAGGCCTATGCTAGCTTCGGCATGGGCCGTTCGCGCGGCACAATGCCGTTTCAATTGGCTGGTAACTTAAAGCATTGCGGCCTAGTAGAACTGGCCTTCGGCGTGACCTTAAATGGTTTACTAAATGATTTTGGTGGTGGTTCTGCCAGTGATAAACCACTTAGAGCGGTTCAATGTGGAGGCCCCTTAGGCACCTACCTTCCCGAGTCACAATGGGATATTGAAATGGACTACGAAGCGATGGCAGGTATTGGCGGCGTTTTAGGTCACGGCGGCGTCGTTGCTTTTGACTCCAGTGTAGATATGTCAGAGCAAGCGCGTTTCTCAATGGAATTCTGCGCTGAAGAGTCGTGCGGAAAATGTACGCCGTGCCGTATAGGTGCCACCCGAGGCGTCGAAACCATCGATAAGGTGCGAGCCAACAACGACCGCGAAGCCAATATCAGCTTATTGAAAAGTTTGTGTAACACCATGGAAGGCGGGTCGCTGTGTGCCATGGGTGGTATGACCCCCTATCCAGTGAAGAGCGCCTTAAAGCACTTCAATGAAGATTTCTTTTTGCCTGCTGTTGAAGGCTCTTCAACCGCTACGAGCTCTTATCAAAACGCCAGTGGCTCAGGGACAATAGAAATTTCAATCGACAGCATCAAGAAAGCAGGTACCTCGTCATGATTAGAATAGAGCATCCAAATGATCCGTCAAAAGATTACGGTACGCCCTCCCCTGTATCGTATAACGATATTGCCGATAAACGAGATATAGACGCGATTACCGGCACCATTGATGGCGTCGAAGTCACCGTTGCCAAAGGCACCTCAGTGATGCGTGCCGCGGCAATAGCCGATATCAATATTCCAAAGCTTTGTGCTACCGACAGCATTAAAGCGTTTGGTTCTTGCCGCTTATGTTTGGTACAGATCGAAGGTCGCCGAGGCTCACCCGCTTCGTGCACCACACCCTTTGAAGAAGGCATGGTAGTTACCACTCAAAATACAGAGCTAGCCGATTTGCGACGTGGGGTGATGGAACTTTACATCTCTGACCACCCTCTCGATTGCCTAACCTGTTCCGCTAACGGCGATTGCGAGTTACAAGATATGGCCGGTGCAGTCGGCCTGCGTGAAGTTCGCTACGGTTTTGATGGTGAGAACCATCTCGATGAAGTGAAAGACGAATCAAATCCGTACTTTACCTTTGACCCGAGCAAATGTATTAGCTGCTCTCGCTGTGTGCGAGCTTGTGAAGAAACCCAAGGTACATTCGCTTTGACGATTGAAAATCGTGGGTTTGCGTCGAAAGTTAGCGCCAGTCAATCGGAAGATTTCATTGATTCTGAATGTGTCAGCTGCGGCGCTTGCGTACAAGCCTGCCCTACCGCTACATTGACTGAGAAATCTATTATAGAAGCCGGTCAACCTGAGCATTCTAAAATCACTACTTGTGCTTATTGTGGTGTTGGTTGCGCATTCAAGGCGGAGATGAAAGGCGAACAGGTTGTACGCATGACGCCTTACAAAAATGGTGAAGCGAACCGTGGACACTCTTGTGTCAAAGGTCGCTTTGCATTTGGTTATGCCACTCACAAAGAACGCATTACCACGCCAATGATTCGCAACACTACCGACGATCAATGGCAAGTCGTCTCTTGGGAAGATGCCTTTAGCTTTGCCGCCAAGCAACTCAAGGGCATTCAAGCTAAGTATGGCCGCAAGTCAATCGGCGGCATCTCTTCATCGCGCTGCACTAATGAAGAAGTCTACTTAGTACAAAAAATGGTTCGTGCTGGCTTTGGTAATAACAACATCGACACTTGCGCCCGTGTTTGCCACTCACCCACCGGCTATGGCTTAAAACAAACTTTGGGCGAGTCGGCTGGAACGCAAAACTTCGATTCGGTTGAAGACTGCGACGTAGCAATGGTAATGGGTGCCAATCCAACCGATGCTCACCCGGTGTTCGGCTCACGTTTAAAGAAACGTTTACGCGAAGGTGCCAAGTTAATCGTGGTTGACCCTCGTCGTATCGATTTAGTCAAAAGCCCTCACATTCAAGCAGAGCATCACCTAAAACTCTTGCCTGGAACCAACGTGGCGTTTATCAATACAATGGCCCACGTTATTGTTCGTGAAAACTTATATGATGCCGAATTTGTTGCTGAGCGTTGCGAGACTGAGGCCTTTCAAGAGTGGATGCAATTCATCAGTGACGACAAGCACTCGCCGGAAAATAGCCAAGCGGTGACCGGCATACCTGCGGCTGAGATAGCCGCCGCCGCACGCTTATATGCTAACGGTGGCAATAGTGCTATTTATTATGGCCTAGGCGTAACCGAACATAGTCAAGGCTCAACCACGGTTATGGGCATCGCAAACTTGGCCATGCTAACCGGCAACATTGGTCG
>JBLHXJ010000144.1:0-7622 GCA_047629535.1 Arenicella sp.
TGCTGATTCGAATTTAACGTCGTGTGCACAGAATTCTGTCGAGTACACTACTCCAACTTACGTTATTGTTACTAGCCCAACCTAGGGTTTGTAAAATATAGCTTAGGATAGATTGATCTCTGTCCTTGTAAGCAGTCGGTTTTAGGTTTGAACCAAATGCTTATATTAGAAAGTCGATGCTCTTATGGCGTATCGATTTTTTTATGCCCGTTACAAAAATTTTAGAGCGTTTTATTTAAGCTGATGCTTCTGATAGTGAGTTCTCGCTGCGGTTCTTTGGGGCGTAAAAAAGGGGGGCTCGATTGAATTAACCTGCAGTGATGATAGGTCATGATGTGCATCGAAAACGATGTTCAGGCGGCAACGCTCTTTTATTGTGCTATGCAGTTGTTCGCTGCGCGATTTAAATAGTTGATGTTGGATTAAGCGGTATTGTTCGCAGATTAAATTACTGCGAGACCTCTCTCAAATCGATATTTTCATTTTTTGCTGGGAGCTAGTGTTGTCGCGGGGCGACTTACTGATATCGATGCATTGGTGCTGGCATGTCTTATTGCTATGCACGAGCTTATGGTCGTTAAGGTGATCTTGGTGATCGAGACTAATACGTCGCGTATCAGTGGTTCTGCCTGAGGCGATATATTCAACTAGGCCAATCTATCTGTAGTCTTATTGACTTACAATACGCTGAGTTTGTTAAGGGCGTTGAATTTGCAAGTGTGTAGGTTGGCACTGCATTTAGCATATGAATATTGGAATGCACTAGCGTCTTTAACCCCATATATAATTGTGCATTTAACGCTGCTTTCGGCTATTATTGATGGCTTATAAATAGATAAGAAAAGCCACTAAATGACCGATCAATTTGCCAAGGAAACCATCCCCGCTAATCTCGAGCAGGAGATGCGTCAATCGTACCTAGATTACGCTATGAGTGTGATTGTTGGGCGGGCACTGCCGGACGTGCGTGATGGCTTGAAGCCTGTGCATCGCCGCGCTTTATATGCCATGGCCATGCTCAACAATGATTACAATAAGCCGTACAAAAAATCGGCTCGTATTGTCGGTGATGTTATTGGTAAATATCACCCGCACGGTGATACCGCGGTTTACGATACGATTGTTCGATTGGCGCAAGACTTCTCAATGCGCTATCCACTGGTTGATGGCCAGGGTAACTTTGGTTCGGTTGATGGTGATTCGCCAGCGGCGATGCGTTATACCGAGATTCGTCTGGCGAAAATCGCGCATTCGATTCTTGCTGACCTTGATAAGGAAACCGTCGACTTCTACCCGAACTACGATGAGAGTGAGGTTCAGCCGTCGGTAATGCCGACTCGAATCCCAACGTTGCTGATTAACGGTTCGTCGGGTATCGCCGTTGGTATGGCTACCAATATACCGCCACATAACATCACCGAAGTTATCAACGGTTGTGTTGCGATGGTCGACAACGAAGAGATCTCTATCGACGAGTTGATGACTTATATTCCAGGGCCGGATTTTCCAACCTCTGGTTTTATCAATGGTAGTAAAGGTATTCGCGATGCCTACCGAACGGGTCGAGGCAAAATTTACATGCGTGCTCGCACGCACATAGAAACCAAAGAATCTAACGGTCGTCAGTCAATTATCGTTACCGAGCTGCCGTATATGGTAAACAAAGCTCGTTTGCTTGAGAAAATTGCCGAGTTGGTTAAGACCAAAAAAATCGATGGAATTACGGAGCTTCGTGACGAATCAGATAAAAGCGGCATGCGTATGTTTATCGCGGTTCGCCGTGGTGAAGTTGCTGAGGTTATCCTCAATAAGCTATTTCAACAAACCCAGCTGCAGACTGTATTCGGCATTAATACAGTAGCGTTACTCAACAATCAGCCGCGTTTATTTAATCTGCGTGAGCTTATTCAAGAGTTTATCAAGCACCGCCGAGAAGTTGTTACGCGTCGCACGATCTTTAACCTTCGTAAAGCACGTGCTCGAGCCCATACCTTAGAAGGTTTAGCGATAGCACTTAGTAATATCGACGAGATGATCGAGCTTATTAAGCAATCCGCTAGCCCTGGTATAGCGCGTGAAAAGTTATTAGAAAAATTATGGGAGCCAGGTGTTGTCGCGGACATGATCGCGCGTGCCGGCGACGTATCGTGCAAGCCAACGGGCTTGGCGCCTGAACTCGGTTTGCATGGAGACACCTATAAGCTGTCAGAAAAGCAAGCCAAGGCGATTCTTGATTTGCAACTTCATCGTTTAACTGGCCTAGAGCAAGATAAAATTCGTGAAGAGTATGCTGAAGTTTTGGGAAAAATTTCCGAATTCATCGACATCTTAGAAAACACGGGCCGCTTAATGGAAGTTATTCGTGAAGAGCTAATTGCTATTCGCGAGGAGTATGGCGATGAGCGTCGTACCGAGATTCTTGATCAGAAGTTAGATCTGACTCTTGAAGACATGATTGCTGAAGAAGACCTGGTCGTTACCTTGTCGCATGAGGGTTATGCCAAGTCTCAGCCACTGAGTGATTATCGAGCTCAGCGACGAGGTGGCAAGGGCAAAAGTGCGACCAAGACCAAAGATTCCGACTTTGTCGAGCGTATGTTTGTTGCCAATTCACACGACACAATTTTGTGCTTCTCTGATAGTGGCAAAGTCTATTGGCTAAAGGTTTATGAACTGCCTCAAGCTGGACGAAACGCTAAAGGTAAGCCGATCGTTAATTTATTGCCGCTCGATAGCGGTGAGCACATTACCGCTATTTTGGCGGTCAAAGAATTTACTGAAGGTAGTCATGTGTTTATGGCAACCAGTGATGGCACTGTAAAGAAGACCTCATTAATGGACTTCTCGCGTCCACGAGCTAACGGCATTATCGCGTTAGACTTGGTCGAAGGTAACGAGTTGGTCGGGGTTGGCTTAACCAACGGCAAGCAAGAAGTCATGTTGTTTTGTACCTCTGGCAAAGCGATTCGCTTCGCCGAAGACGACGTTCGTAAGATGGGTCGAACCGCGCGTGGTGTTCGTGGCATTAAAATGGCCGCAGGGCATAAAGTGAATGCGATGATTATCTGTGATGCCGGTGACGAAGAGTCAGCGGTACTTACCTTGACTGAAAATGGTTTTGGTAAGCGTACCCTTTTATCCGAATATAACCTTCAAGGGCGTGGTGGTCAGGGCGTTATTTCGATCCAGACTAGTGAGCGTAACGGAGATTCGGTCGGCGCGATTTTGGTTGAAGATCATGACGAAGCAATGCTTATCACCAATGGCGGAACTCTAGTTAGAACACGTGTTGCCGAAGTTTCGGTGATTGGTCGTAATACTCAGGGCGTTAAGGTAATTGGCGTCTCAGAAGGCGAGCAACTAATTAGTATAGAAAAGGTTGCGGAGTCTGATGAAGAGGACGAAATAGTCGATAGCGAAGCGCTTGAAGGTGAGTTCGCTGATGCAGATGCTGTAGACGGTGACGATGCTGCTGAAATTGAAGCCGATGCTGACATAAGCGACGATTCTAATCAGCCTGAAGGTGAGGTCGAGTAGCGTAATGTTTGGTTGGTCATCGGCAGCGAAAGCGAGTTTGGCTAGATCGGCCATCGTTATTTGTTTGTTGGTGACACAGTTTGCCTGCAACGAAACAGGCGCTGTTAATGCTAAGGCTGAATATGGCGAGAAGGGGGCTCTTATTACTGGTCGAAATAGCATAAGCAACAACAGTGAAAAGTTGAGGCTGCGGTTAAACATTGACCCTGCCTCATTGGCTGTTGGTAAAGTCATTTTGCGTGCGGCTCTACACAATGACTCGGCGCAAAAGGTGCGGGTTTTACGCTGGAATACACCTCTTGACTCAAGAGTTAGTGGCAATTTCATGACGGTAGTGCAGCTTTCTGAAACTGAAACTGAGCTCCGCTATGTCGGCAGAATGGTGAAGCGAGCAGCGCCCATAGCTGACGACTATATTTCGCTCGATATAGGCGAGTTAGCCACCAATGATTTAGATTTCACACAAAGCTACAAGTTTTGTAACAACTCAAGGTATATCATTAAATTCACGGGTTCATTTTATTCTGATGATTTTGTAGTCTTGCAGTCTGAGTCGAATGCAGTGGAATTTGAAACGGCTCAATCCATTGGCTCTTGTTGATCAAGCAATAGATTTTTGCTGATGAAAATTCAATGTTAGGTGAATAGATAGTGATTGTAACAAAACAGTATATTTTGGCTTTAGTGTTGTTGCTATGCGTTAAAGGGCTTTCAATCGCCGATGCCAATACTCCAGATGGTATCGAAGTCAGTTTACGTGCTATTGAACAAGAGTTTAGTGTCGATGAGTCGATCACTATTGAGTTCGCTTACAAGAATACCACTGCCTCAGATATAACAATGCTTAAGTGGGGCAGTGCTTTTGAAAGCCGCTTAAACGCCGATATTCTGTCGGTCCTTTATCAAGGAGAAGAGCTTTACTATTCAGGCCGACACATAAAAAGGGCTCCAGCAGGTGAGGATGATTACGTTGTGTTGATGGCCCAGAGTGTCACCCTTCGTAAGGTTGATTTACTCACGGCTTACCCCATCGACTTCATGGGGCAATACGAGATTCGACTAAGAGAATCGGCACCTAAAGCTGAAAAAGCGCAAAGCGCTCTTGTTTTAAAATTATCATCGGATAGACCAATTACTTTCAAGCGCACGCCGACGGTCACCAGTTGCCCAGACGAGGCTACGTATACTGTCCCCGATGGCAAAGGGGGAGTTCTGACTGTGAACTTGCCGAATAATCGTATCTCATTAATCGATTCGGCGGTGAGTTCGGCTGAGTCTATAGCGAGAACGGCCAAAGATAGCCTTGAAAATACGCCTATCGATGAGCGAGCTAACGCCAGACGTTATCGCGAGTGGTTTGGGTCATACAATCTGTCACGTTGGGATACCGTTCAGTCTCACTTTAACTTGATTTATAACGCAGTGAGTGGTCTGACGTTAGCTTTTATTTGTGACGATACCGAGTCGGCATTTGCCTACGTATATCGAAGTCAGCCGTATGATATCTATTTAGGGCAAGCATTCTGGTCGGCACCTCGAACCGGTACTGATTCGAAAGCCGGCACGATAATTCACGAGTTAAGTCACTTTAATGTGTTGGGCGGCACGGATGACAATGTGTATGGCCAGTCAGGCGCGAGATCTCTGGCGAAAAGCAACCCTAGCAATGCGGTTAGCAATGCCGATAGTCACGAATATTTTGCCGAGAACACGCCATTTTTATCAATGCCGGTAGCAATCGCGGTAGTTGAGCCGACTCTGGAAAACAGACCCTCGATTATCGGCGCACTCAAGCTCTTGCTGTTTGGTGACGACTAATTTGCCAAGGCTGATTTCATTTCTTAGAATTATCTGCACTATAGTTCAAAAAGCGACCTATTTTTGTCATTGTGTATAGGGATTTTGCCAATGCTTGTGTAAAATAGCCGCAACTTCGATGAGCGAGAGTGTCGTTTCTCTTGCCACAACACCGCAAAAAATCCTACTGCAAAGACACTGTTCAAACATTTATACGGAATGCCGGGTCGAATCAGAATACTATTCTGGCCCAGCGCTGCGTAAAAATAGTGGTCGAATGAAGCTTGGTGCGGTCTGTAGCCATACAGCCTTGCCTAAGTCTGATCGACTGACCCAATTTTAAACTTTTCCGAGGACTTATGATGAGTCGTATTTATAACTTTAGCGCTGGCCCAGCCGCGCTTCCTGAAACTGTGCTTCTACAAGTACAACAAGAAATGCTTGAGTGGAACGGTGCAGGTGCATCGGTCATGGAAGTATCGCATCGAGGCAAGCCGTTCATGGCTGCTGCAGCTCAAGCTGAGCAAGATTTGCGTGATTTGATGGGCATTCCCGATAACTACAAAGTGTTGTTTCTGCAAGGCGGAGCCACCTCGCAATTTTCAGCCATACCGTTGAATTTGAAATTCTTAGGCGGCAAAGCTGACTATGCGCATACCGGTCATTGGGGCAAAAAGGCGATTGCCGATGCAAAACGCTTTATTGACGTTAACGTGGTTTGCGATACCTCAGCAGAGGCTTATAAGCATGTACCAGCAGCGTCAGAATGGACATTAAGCGATGATGCCGCGTATGTTCACATTACCCCAAATGAGACGATTGCCGGTGTTGAGTTTGATTGGTTGCCTGAAACCGACAAGCCGATTTGCGCGGACTTGTCGTCGACCATTCTTTCGCGCCCTATTGATGTCTCAAAATACGGCGTTATTTATGCTGGTGCACAAAAAAACATTGGCCCTGCTGGCCTTACTATTGTGATTGTTAGAGATGACTTGATTGGTCATTTTCCGGCGGATATGCCGCGCTTGATGGATTATCAAGTGATGGCTGAAAGCGATAGTATGAACAATACACCACCGACATTTGCTTGGTACTTGGCGGGTAAAGTGTTTGCATGGTTAAAGCAAAATGGTGGCGTTGAAGCGGTCGCTAAAGTTAACGCGGCCAAGGCTGAGAAGCTATACGGCTATATTGATGGTGCTGAGGGTTTCTATACAAACCCGATTGCGGTTGATAGCCGATCGCGCATGAATGTGCCGTTTATTTTGGCTGATAGCGGCCTAGACGCGGCTTTTCTAGAGCAGTCGCATGCGGCAGGATTGCACTCGCTGAAAGGGCATCGTTCAGTCGGTGGCATGCGAGCCAGTATCTATAATGCTATGGGTATGGAGGGCGTTGATGCGCTCTTAGACTTCATGAAATCATTCAAAGCAGCTAATAGTTAAATCGAATTAGATAACTCGAATGTAATAACTTAGCGCCTTTAAAAATTAGTGCTAGATAGATTAGCACCAGCAATCCACTAGCAATAGTGACGAGTAAAAAGATGTATAAAATTCTGACCCTAAATAATATTTCTCCGCTTGGTTTAAATAAGCTGCCAACTGATAGCTATACAATAAGTGACGACGAAGCTTCGCCAGACGCGATTATTCTGCGTTCATTCAAGATGCATGAGATGGATATTCCTTCGTCGCTTAAGGCGGTTGGTCGCGCTGGAGCGGGCGTTAACAACATACCTTTAGATAAAATGAGTAAGGCGGGTGTTGCTGTGTTTAACGCCCCTGGCGCTAATGCAAACGCTGTGAAAGAGTTAGTTGTAGCGTCATTATTTATGGCGGCACGTAATATTAGTCAAGCGATTCAATACACAGAAAGTCTTAAAGGTGAGGACGCTGAGCTGTCTAAACTGGTGGAAGCGGGCAAAAAGAAATTCGCCGGTTACGAACTGCCCGGCAAAACAATCGGTGTTGTTGGCTTAGGCGCTATTGGCCGTATGGTCGCGAATACTTGTATCGACTTAGGTATGAACGTGATTGGTTTTGACCCTGGTTTAACGGTCGATGGCGCGTGGCATTTGTCTTCACGCATTACACGAGCGAATAGTGTCGACGAGATTATTAGCAAGGTCGACTTCTTAACCGTTCATGTGCCGTTGATTGACGCAACACGTGACCTAATTAATGCCGACAATGTAGGCAAAATGAAGAGCACTGCGGTTGTGATTAACTTGGCGCGTGGCGGTATCATCAACGACGAAGCCGTATGCGACGCTATTGATGCGGGCC
>JBLHXJ010000145.1:0-7571 GCA_047629535.1 Arenicella sp.
TATCAATGTGTCCGTTTTATGCCCGGCCTTTGTGCAAACCCGCATTCATGAATCAGAACGAAATCGTCCTGCTGCTTATCAATCCGATACCGCTAAGGGAACAGCTGGAAGTAGCTTTTCGAAAAAAGCCAAGCAGATGGTGGAGAATGGCATTGAAGTATCGATTGTTGGTAAGCGGGTGGTCGAAGCGCTTAATGATGGGGAATTGTATATTTTTACTCATCCCAATTATCGCCCGGTAATACAACAGCGATCCGCGGCGATTGATGCCGCATTCGAACGAGCGGCGAAAAGCCCACTGCTGCAGCACATTGTTAATCAAAAACTCGATATGCTCTAAGCTATAAGGCCCCGTTTAAACTCTGACTTTATACCAAATAAGAAAAGGAAAATAACATGCCAGACATCACTCTATTCGGTTGGTTCCATACCACCATTGCCATTATCGCTCTCATTGCCGGCTTTTACACGCTGGCAGTTTATAAGGTTATAAAACTTGAAAATAGAACGGGACAAGTCTATTTAGGCTGTACTTTGATAGCGGCGGTGACCGCATTAATGATTTACAACCAGGGAGGCTTTGGTCCTGCCCACATGCTTGCCGTGTTGACCATATTGGCACTGATTGCTGGATTCTTGGTGAGCAAGATACCGGTATTTTCTAAGATCGCTGTTTACTTCCAGGCGTTTTGCTATAGCAGCACCCTTTTGTTCCATATGATCCCAGCTATTACCGATGGATTGCTTCGCCTGCCGGTTAACCAGCCGATGCTGACAACTATTCACGACCCCTTGTTACGGAAGTTTTATCTGCTCTTTTTGGTGATGTTCTTGATAGGTTATGTTTATCAGGTTTTCTGGCTTAAAAAACAAGCACGGCTAAGCGCCGCATAGCGTGTGTAAGTAGCCCAAGCGTTTAATCAGCCGATTCGGCTAAAGAAATTCGCCTTGCTCGCCAATATCTAAGGGCCATGCCAACCAAGTAAGACAATATCGCAGCGCCAATGCCGGTAATGATAGCTTCAAGAAAAAATGGGCCTATCATTCCGGGGTGCATGAAGTAATCTACAATTGCTGTCGCTGTGCCCAATGTTATGGCGATTATCCATCGGCTGGTGGTGCGCGAGATTATCAATGCTATTGATGCGATCACACCGGCCACAAACCCAGTTTGTGAGGCAATTACCCAATGAGTTAGTCCAAGAGCTAGGATATTTCCCTGCACCATAGTAACCAGACAAGCGGTCGTGGCCTCGCCGATGTTTTCTATAAACGGCGTTATTTTTTTCTTCTTCATTGACGTGCTCACAGTTCAGAACTTGCTCTATAGACCGAGATGATGTTCTATTTATGTCAACAGATCAAAATTTTTGATTCAGGCAAGGTCTTTAGTGGCACAGCCATCGATCAAACTAGCCTTGCTGAATGCTTTTCGTCGAGGCGGCCAAGTAATACTCGCCGCAGAGTTACTCACCGCCGATCAGGGCGGTGAGTGGCTGCCTTCTAATATTAAAGCTTGACGATCAACTTTCCTTTGTTGCCGCCAGTAAATAGCAGGTTCAGTCCATCGATTGACGATTCCAAGCCATCAATAATATGTGCGCGATGTTTGATTTTGCCAGCCATCACATAGGGCGCCAATTTTGCTACAAGAGCGGGCACATCACCAAAGTGATCAGGCATAGCAAAGCCACGAATGGTTAAGCGCTTTTTGATGATCGGTATCCAGTTAGGCCCAGCGCTAGGTTCAGCAGCGCTGTAATCTGAGATCATTCCACAGACGATTATGCGGCCATGGGCATTCATGTGATCAATCACATGTTGTTGGATCGGGCCTCCGGTATTCTCGAAATACATATCGATTCCATTCGGCGCTAGCTCATTCAATCGCGCGTCTAGGTCATCGGTCTTGTAGTTGATCGCGCCATCGAAGCCGAGATCACTGGTCAGCCAGTTACATTTTTCTTCGCTGCCGGCAACGCCAATCACGTTTAAGCCATCTGCTTTAGCCAGTTGCCCCACCAGCGATCCAACCGAACCAGCTGCTCCGCTGACAACAATGGTCTCACCTGCTTTGGGTTCACTAAAGCCATACAAACCCTGAGTGGCGGTTAAGCCGGGCAGCGCGAATATCGACAGCGCCATTTCGGCATCTAGGCCGGCTTGAACCTGTCTCAAGCCTTCGCCGGAACCAAGATAGTATTCGGTCCAGCCCATCATGCCCATCACCCTATCACCAACTTCAAAATCGGGGTTATTGCTTTCAACAACCTCGCCCAAACCAGATGAGCGCATCACTTCACCTAAGGCAACCGGCGGGATATAGCTGTCCGGATCCGGGCTCATCCAGCCGCGCATCGCGGGGTCCAGCGACATATGTGTTTGCTTGACTAAGATTTGCTTAGCGCCTGCCTGTGGCACTTGGTGTTCTACAACTTCAAAAAGTTCCGGAGTAATCGGGCCTGGTTGAGGACGGGCGACAAGATTGATTGCTGTATAGGTACTCATAGTAATTCTCCGCACATGGGCTTTTAAGTTAAAGAATATTAGTGCAAAGATTATTGCTGTTCTTAATGACTAGATATAGAGGTCATTATGGTAATCTTTATTGTCTTTTAAACATTAATAAGATTGGCGAGATTAAGAAATGGATCAATTACGAGCTCTCAAATACTTCGCTGCGGTAGCGGAGTCAGGCAGCTTCACCAAGGCCGCAAAGCAATTCTCGGTGCCGCCATCATCCTTGTCGCGTCGCGTCGCTGATTTGGAAAAAAGTCTTGGCGCCAGCCTGTTAAAGCGCACTACGCGCAGCGTGCAGCTAACTGAAATTGGGCGAGACTATTTCTCACAGGTGCAGGATATACTGCGTCAATTGGAGCAAACCAACGAGTCAGTGCGCAGCTATCACGCGCGTCCCATGGGCCGGCTTAAGGTTAGTTCAATGGTCGGTTTTGGTGAGCGTATACTGCTGCCGCTATTCGAAGAGTTCAGCACGCTTTATCCGCAAGTTGTACTCGATATCAGTCTTAGCGACGAGTTGTCTACTCTCGGTCGTGATGATGTCGACATCGCTATTCGCGGCGGCTATGCGCCAAACGAAAGAGTGCAGGCTATTAGGCTGATGGAAAATGAATTTATCTTGGTCGCAGCGCCAAGTTACTTAGCAAAACACGGCACCCCTAAACACCCAGCTGAACTGCGTCAACATAGAGGGCTCATCTATCGCACACCGGTCGGCCCACAAAGCTGGTTTTACCAACAAGATGATCAATGGCATACCGCATCTGTTGCCGAACTGGCAATTTCTAATAACGGAAAATGGCTGGCTAATAAAGCGGTCAATGGCGAGGGCCTTATGATGGCACCGCGTTGGACGCTTAGCGATTATATTCGACGAGAAGAGTTGCAGATACTGGCAATTGAGCCTGAGCTCAAGGTCACACAGAACAGCGCTTTAGGGGTCTATCTGTTATATCAAAAGCAACGTTACTTGGTACCCAAGGTCAAAGTAGCGGTAGATTTCCTGATCGCCCGGATTAAGGGCAAATACTGACCGAAGATGTGCCTTTCAGAACTCTTTCGATGTGAATTACTGGAATTCGGATAAATCATCCGAGAGTTCGCGCAGCCTAGCGACCACGTCCGCTGCCGCGCGGAAGCGAAAAAAGGCACCGGCCTCATCGGCTCGCTCTTCGAGTACATCGCAGGAGGCAAAGATTTCGCCGCGCAACGCTTGCTTTGACCAAGGTAAAAAAATCTCGGATTCAATTAGCTGCTGTTGGAAAAAATCCATAATTGCACGATGCAACTTTGCTATATCGTCCTTACGAACTGCGCTAAGAACAATGCAGTCCGGGTACTTCTCTTGCAGCTCTGCGGTGCGCTCTGCTTGTGCGTCCGCGTCATCCAGATAGTCAATTTTATTGAACACACGAATGCTTGGCACGCTATCGGCACCAATCTCAGCTAACACCTTATCAGTCACCTCAAGCTGCATCTCAAACCCGGGGTCGCTAGAATCAATAACGTGTAGCAGCAGCGATGCGTTAATGGCTTCGTCTAATGTTGACTTGAAAGAGGCGACCAGACCGTGTGGCAAATTTTTGATAAAACCAACCGTATCACTGACCAATACTCGCGGCACGCTTGCTGGGTAGAGTGTGCGTACTTTGGTGTCCAGCGTCGCAAACAACTGGTTAGCCACGAGTACTTCGCTGCCGGTTAAGGCGCGCATCAAGGTTGATTTTCCGGCGTTGGTATAACCGACAAGTGCCACTTGCGTTAGCCCAGACTGTCTCTGACGTAGCAACCGCTGTGTATCGCGGCCGGCCTCCATAGCGTCGATTTCTTTTTGTAGTTCGCCAATACGATCGCGAACCTTTTGGCTATCCATCTGGCTTCGCGACTGTCCTGTGCCGCGTCCGCCGGTGCCGCTACGTTGCCGCCCCGACGGGCCGGCACGCTTGGCCGCCTCGCGCAAGCGCGGGGCCATATAGACCAGTCGAGCTATTTCTACCTGTACCTTGGATGCATGTGAGCTGGCATTGCGATGAAAAATTTCGAGAATGACTACGGTGCGATCCATTACCTCGCAGTCGACTTCATTTTCTAAATTGAGTGCCTGAGAAGGTGAGATTTCATGGTCGACCAGAATAAATTCCACCGCATCACTAGCCGCTGAGGAATTAGCTTGCGAGACTGACTCCACTTCGGATTGTTGACCCTCTAAGTATTGTCGTATTTCCTCTCGTTTACCTACGCCCACATACGCTGTCGAGTCGAATGACGAGCGCTTTTGGGTAAACTGACCGACCACTTCCATGCCTAAGGTCTTTGCTAGATCGCCTAATTCGGCCAACGACGACTCGAATTCAACATCGC
Source organism: Arenicella sp. (assembly GCA_047629535.1). Taxonomy (GTDB): domain Bacteria; phylum Pseudomonadota; class Gammaproteobacteria; order Arenicellales; family Arenicellaceae; genus Arenicella. Next base: position 4,882 of record JBLHXJ010000145.1, read on the forward strand.
TTACTGTGTCCAATTGCACGGCGACGATCAGCGCACGGGAGCGGCTTTGTTTTGCGGAATTTGACATGGGGTAATTTCTCTTGGGATTTGGTGCGCAGATTTTTTAAAGTAGCGCCACACGAAGTGATGTATATAAAGAGTCTTGGATGGCAATCTACAGTATACGCGTAATTTCGTCGCATACCTTCAAACTTACTAGTAAGTCAAAGTGCAATGGTCGCCGCCGATGCAAACGGATGCGCTGCTACTCCATAGCAAGCTTTTGTGTGAGCCGATATCTGATGATTTAGGTGAATAAGGGGTGGATGTGTGCTTGCTATACTGCCTCGATAATGACCTTAGAAAAAAAGTTAAAGACAGTCAGCTTCTGGCTGCGGCTGGGAGTAATAAACCATTGCGTTGCCCTTGCGGTGATCGCGTTTGGCTGCGTGTATTCTGGTTTTACTTGCCAGGGCGACTCGATGAAGGACGTACTATCGATCTACGCCTTCACCATATTTACGCCGCAATTAGCGCTGCAAGTTATTCTATTAATGGCCTTGTTCTTAGTCAGCAGTTCATTGCGCCAACTTCGCCGGAATTGGCTCTCATTATTGCTATTCGTAGTCACGTTTTCGCTGCTCATGCTGTTCGTATATTGGCAGTAGAATATTAGACGCTTCGATATTTCAGCTGGAAACGGATCAATTGAGCAAGCACAAAAAAGCCCGAGCAATGCTCAGGCTTTTTTTAATTCTTTAGGCGGCTAAAGTATTATCAGCTTAACTTGGCCTTAATAACACCGCTGACCTTACCCATATCAGCTTTTCCTTGCAGTTGACCTTTTAATATTCCCATAACCTTGCCCATGTCTTTCATAGACTCGGCACCAGTTGAGGCAATCGCGGTAGCAACGGCTTCGGCGATATCATCATCACCAAGTTGCTCAGGTAGGTAACCTTTAAGGTTATCTACATGAACTTGCTCTTTGTCGGCGAGGTCACTGCGATCACCGGCGGTGAATTGAGTTATAGCGTCTTGCGATTGTTTAATCTGCTTTTGCAGAATCACCAACACTTGCTCATCACCGATTTCAGTTTGATCGTCGACTTCCTTGCGTTGAATCGCTGCACGTAACATGCGAATCGATTCAAGTAAGGGTGCATCTTTAGCACGCATCGCGTTCTTCATGTCTGCAAAGATTTGATCTTTAAGCGACATATTCAGCCTTCCTTAGTTTTAGCCTTTATTAAGCTTAATAAAGACGAGTAGTACGGATACGGCCACGAGATGCGCGTTTCATTTCGCGTTTCTTGGCAGCAGCGCCTTTGCGCTTACGTACTGACGTTGGCTTTTCATAGAATTCGCGACGACGCATTTCTGTGAAAATACCGGCTTTTTCGCATGAGCGACGAAAGCGACGAAGGATGACGTCAAATGGCTCGTCGTTTTTAACTTTTACTTGTGGCATAGCTGTCTATTTATGTTTAAAAATTCTTTAGCGAATGAAGGTTTACTCATTCAGGACGCGCGATTCTAGCCGTTTAGATTGCGTTTGTATATACTTATGCACATAAATTGGTCTGTTTGGACATTATGCTAAACCTTTGTATTTCTTGGTTTATCATTGATCGGCCAATTTTCGCTACCAGAAACTCACCCATTGGCTCTAAACAGAGCGGCATTTCAAATGACAAAAGCAGTCCCTAACCGTGTTTTAGGCATCGAAACCTCGTGTGACGATACTGGCGTGGCGATTTACGACAGTGAGCAAGGGCTACTCGCTCACGCCTTATATTCTCAAATCGAAACGCACCAAGAATATGGCGGTGTTGTGCCAGAGTTGGCTGCACGTGATCACATTCGTAAAGTCATACCACTAGTAGAAGCGGTGATCGAACAATCGGGCTGCGAACGCCAGACAATTACTGGTGTGGCTTATACCAGTGGCCCAGGTTTAGCGGGCGCGCTACTTGCCGGTAGCGCAGTGGCCAAAGGCTTGGCCTTTTCATGGGGCGTTCCTGCGGTTGGTGTTCACCATATGGAGGGTCATATGTTGGCCCCTATGCTAGAAGACAATGCGCCGCAGTTTCCATTCGTCGCGCTATTAGTTTCTGGTGGACATACTCTTTTGGCCGAAGTTAAAGGGATTGGCGAATACCATATTTTGGGTCAAACGCTGGATGACGCAGTAGGTGAGGCTTTTGATAAAACCGCTAAGATTTTAGGCTTGGGGTACCCTGGAGGCCCGGCAATTTCTAAAGTGGCCGAGAACGGCGACCCAAAACGCTTTAAATTCCCTCGACCAATGATTGACCGGCCGGGTATGGACTTCAGTTATAGCGGTTTAAAGACATTTGCGCTGAACACTGTAGAACGAGAATTTATAGATGAGCAGACCGTCTGCGATATTGCCTACGCGTTTCAGGACGCCGCCGTTGATACGCTGATGATCAAATGTAAACGTGCTTTGTTGCACACCAAGGCTCAACGTCTTGTCGTGGCCGGCGGTGTAGGCGCTAATATCCGTTTGCGCCAGCAACTGAAAATAATGACTGATAAAATGCGCTGCGAGTTGTTCTACCCACGCATCGATTTTTGCACTGATAATGGCGCGATGATCGCCTATGCGGGTTCAAAGCGACTGCACCAAGCGTCGGCGGACTTAAGTTTTCAGGTCAAGCCTCGATGGTCACTCGAGGACCTCCTGC
>JBLHXJ010000146.1:0-7527 GCA_047629535.1 Arenicella sp.
CGTAGCGTCCAGACAACTATTGGCACAACTATTGGGACACCCATAACTAATACTTGTGGGAGACAACTATTGGGACACCCATAACTAATACTTATAAATCTTACTCTAATCTGAGAATCTAATCACTCAAAGGATTAAAGGAGAGTTAGGATGACTCAACCCAGAGAAACTATCGTGTCAGTTGCAGACACACCCTACTATCATTGCGTATCTCGCTGTGTTCGGCGGGCATTCTTGTGTGGCCATGACCACTACTCGGGAAAAGACTACGAACATCGACGCCAGTGGCTTGAAGACAAGCTTCACCAAACAGCTAATGCATTTGCAATTAAACTCTGTGCTTACGCCGTAATGGGTAATCACTACCATGTTGTATTGCACATTCGACCAGACCTATCGAATGGTTGGTCTGACCGCGACGTAGTTAAACGATGGCATTCATTATTCAGGGGCAACCTGATTTCCCAACGCTATTTAGCTAATGATGTTTTACTCAATGCTCAACGCGAACGGTTAGATGAAGATATCGCACTTTGGCGTGAACGCTTGTGCAGCCCATCTTGGTATATGCGCATCGTCAATGAAGCCATCGCACGCCGAGCAAACAGGGAGGATAACTGCACAGGTCGATTCTGGGAGGGACGCTTCAAAAGCCAAGCACTACTTGATGAAAGAGCCTTGCTTGCGTGCATGGCCTACGTCGACTTAAATCCTGTCAGGGCCAAAATGGCAACTTCACCAGAGGAGTCTGAGCATACCAGCGTTAAAGCTCGTATTATGGCGTTACAAAAAAACAAACCTGCGCAACTAACGATAGCCGAGTTTGTTGGATCAAAACCTGACGCGCAAGGTCTCCCCTTTTTACTCAAAGACTACCTTGAGCTCACAGACTGGACGGGGCGGCTTATACGAAAGGGCAAACGTGGCTCAATCAATGGCGAGCTCCCGCCTATACTCGAACGACTATCATTAAGCCAAGACGCATGGAAGATACTGACGACTCGCTTTGAGCAGGAGTTCAAACAATGGGTTGGTTCAGAACACATCGTTCGCCAAGTCTACTCAGAGAAAAAGTATCAACGAATCCCATCGACCGACCATCACCGAACTCTATTAGGCTAAACCAATCCATCAAAACTTCTTGAAGCGCGCAAGCGAGAACGGTGCTCGCCAAAAATCTTGCGATAGCGAACTACACAATAAGAAAGGTGTCGGTACGTGCCTATTTTCATTCGGTACTTACCGAGAATTTAGAAGTTATATTTTGGACATGCGCTTACGATGAGTCTGCTCTTAATGTGGGTGTCCCAATATTTGGTATTTGGTATTTGGTGTTCCAGTACTACTACTAATATGGGTGTCCCAGTACTGCTTCCATATTTAAGAATCTAATCAGTTAAGGAATAAAGGAGAGTTAGGATGACTCAAGTCAGAGAAACTATCGTGTCAGTTGCGACCGGCTCTTAATATGGGTGTCCCAGTACTACTATCGTGTCAGTTGCGACCGGCTCTTAATATGGGTGTCCCAGTACTAACCAGTATTCAGCAAACAGAGAAAGATAAGCAAACCATTGCCCATGCTAAAACAAAACTGTACCAACTCGCCAGCGGCCTCGGAAGCAATTTAGCCTTTAGGCCAACTAACTTAAGCTCTCACCATTTAATGGGTACCACCAGAATGGCGGCCAGCGATGAGCACGGTGTAGTCGATAGTGACCTAAAAGTTTTTGGAACTAAAAATTTATACATCGCGGGGGCGAGTGTCTTGCCAGGTGGTGGGGCGGCGAATCCGACCCTGACCTTAACGGCGCTCTCGATGCGATTGGGCGAGCATTTGCTTACTACTTAATATCAGACCGGTGTGGCAAAGTCTGGCAACCACGGTTACTTCTGATTGACATGCGCATAGACCGTGCTCGAGCCATCTTTGTTTAGAAGTAATACTTGATAGTAATCTTTACGCCCCCCAACTTCCATACCGGGGCTACCCAATGGCATACCCGGTACCGCCAAACCAATCGCGTTTTTTGGAGGCTTGGCGAGAAAAGTTTCAACATGTTCGGCGGGTACGTGACCTTCAAAGACATAATCTCCAGATTCTGTTACTACAACACCCGTATGACAAGATCGATATCGGCTCGCGATACCATACTGTGCCTTAATAGATGACAAATTAGCTAAATCGACAACTCTTGAGGCAAAATCATTATCACTCATGTGGTCGACCCACTTCTGACAGCAACCGCATGTAGGCGTTTTATAAACAGTCATCATCGGCTCGGCCGAATGCACCCTGATTAATAGAGACACTGCTAGAAGTGCAGTAAATAGTGTTATTTTTAATTTCATAAGCCGTAGTGTACTACTGCGTGGGTAAGGTTAGATCAAGGGATATTAGTTTTACAAACGGCTTATTGTTTTTGCTTGTAAAGCGGTTGTTGCGTTGCAGACCTAGGCCTTGGGGCCACCGTCTAGTGGTATCGAGGTGTTTGGCATTAGACCTTGATTTACTTATTATTGGGCTCATACTATGACTATCGAGATTAACTTTCTAAGCCCTATTTTCAGTTTCGACTAGGCTAAAATTTGATTGCAGATCAAGATTTTCAGACCCGTTTTTAGTGCTAAATCAAGGCATTAGGACATAGTCACACACTCCCCTAACCCACCAAGGCGATATCATGAGCAAAGAAAAAAAAGGCACCAAAGAAACTAAAAAGGCACCCTTAATGACGGCCAAAGAAAAAAAAGCCGCTAAGAAATCTAAAAAGGATTCGAAGTAAGGCTTCTGGTATTCGACTCACGAGCTTGGACTAAAGCCCCTGTTGTTAACGGGGCGTGTTAAATCGACTAGCTAAATAGAGTCAATGTTTGCGAGTTTTATTACGCAAGTAATTTAGCCAAGAAACCGAGCGTACGCTGCCAAGCGAGTTCGGCATTTTTTTCATCATAGCGAGCGGTCGAATCGTTATGAAAACCGTGTTTTGCCCCGGCGTACATGTGCATTTGATACGGGACATTCAGTTTATCTAGATCTTGCTGGTACTCAGGCCATGTCTTGTTGACTCTTTCATCAAGCTCACCAAGCTGAACTAATAACGGTGTTTTGATATTTTTTCTGAGTTCCGGCGCCGCGGGCGTACCGTAAAAAGGAACCCCTGCGCTGAGTAAATCTGACTCTATAGCCGCCAGATAATTAACCATATAGCCTCCATAACAAAAGCCCACAGCACCTAGCTTTCCATTGCTATTGGACTTTCCTTTTAGATGTTTGGCGGCGGCCACAAAATCATGTTGCAGCTTGGCTTTGTCCATCGATCGCTGCATGCCTTTGCCTTGCTCGTCATTACCCGGGTAGCCACCCAGAGGAAACAATGCATCGGGGGCAAACGCTAGATAGCCTGACTTTGCTAAGCGCCGCGCAACGTCTTTTACATAGGGATTAAGACCTCGATTTTCATGCACCACGAGTACCGCAGGCAAGGCGCCAGAATACTCAGTTGGCGTGACTAAATACCCCCCTCCTTTACCATGCCCATCGGGCGACGCAAATGATTCGTAGCTCGCGCGTATCTCTGGATCATTAAACGAGACTTGCTCGGCTAATGCGTAGTTTGGTAATAACGCAGTGGTTAAGGCGGTCATCGAGTAGCCAAGCGCCGCCAACGAGCCTAGTTTATTCATAAAGGTTCGTCGATCCATCCCGCCATGGGCATAATCGTCATACCAATCGAACGCTTGTTGTGGAATTTCATTGTTTGGCTTTTGTGACATTTTCACCTCAGCTACTGCATGAATCAAAGTGTGCCGATACCGTATCAAGCACCGCAAAACCGCCGCTCTTGAACTGATCAGGCATTCGACAGGGTCTGCCGGAGTTTAAATCGGTGCATACGTATTTACTTTTTGCTCGGAGCAGCGTCGACCAATCGTCTTTCTTGATGATCTGAAATTGTCGTTCAGCGCGCAATTTTTTATCGTTGAATGTAACCCAATTGGCAATCAGCACTTGGTCACCGGCGTAGCTCGCCTTTAAATAATCGATTTCATGCCGAATAGCGGCGAAGCCTTTACCGAGCTCGCGGCAAAACTCAAACGACATTCCAACCGCGTCGCAATGCTGCCAAACACAGCGATCCATCCATTGCACATAAACACTATTATTGATGTGTCCGTAACCGTCAACTTCCGACGCCTGAGCGATATGCTCGATAATAAACGGGTCAGGAAGGTCCCATTGTTTGGTGTCACTCATTATCACTCCAAGGTGGTTTAGCAAAAAAGTTTGTTTAGCAAAAGATCTAACTTATGGCTATTCTTTATTCAGTCACTGAATCAACAATAACCTTATTAGGACCCGCTAAATTATCAAGCTATTACCTCTATCAAATTTGTTTAATCAGCCTACACTAGCGACACCGTCGTTTTCACTTATCTGAGCAGTTTGCATGGCCACAATTATCGATTCAAGTCGCGATTTCTGCAATCAAGATAAGCAAGTATTATTTAGCCGCATCTCAGATGATCTAGCAAAACAGGGTTATAGCGCAAACGTAAACGCACTGCCACTCGGCCTGGCAAAGCAACTTTCTCTGCACTTATCGACGATGTCTCAAGAGTCTTTTCAAGCAGCCGCTATCGGACGTGATAAGAAACACGTGCATAACACTCTTGAACGCAGTCAGAAGCAAAGCTGGATATGCGATGACTCACCTGCTAACTCAAGCTGGTTAAAATGGGCTGGTGAGTTGCAAGGCTATTTAAATCAGCGGCTTTTTTTGGGCTTGTTCTCGTTTGAGAGTCACTACGCGCATTATAGCCGCGGAGACTTCTATAAGCGGCATTATGATTCGTTCAAAGGGCAGTCTAGTCGCCGCCTATCTATCGTTGTGTATTTGAACCAGGATTGGCTAGCTGGCGATGGCGGTGAATTAGTTTTGTACAAAGATCGTCAAGATCAGATTGGTCTGAAAGTTATTCCAAGCTTCGCCACGGTAGTGGTTTTTCTGAGTGAAGAACACCCGCATGAAGTATTGCCCGCACATCGAGACCGATACTCAATTGCCGGATGGTACAGCCCTATCTCGACTCGCCTGCAACAACACTAGCTATATCCTCAGATATGCATTTCCTATAGCCGACATAGTTAAGCGCCAAGTCGGCGCAAAAAAACTCTATAAAAATTTATCCGCATCGTGGTCTATCTAGCAGAGCCTCTAAATAAACCACGTGGGCCATAAACTCTAAACTTTGGGACAAATTTGCACGGCTGTTTATCGGTTTATTTCTTAAGCTTCAATAAAATATTAAAGATTCGATCGGCGGTTTTGCCGTAGGGCGGCGCCATAAATTTCATCGCATTGATATTGGCTTGATAAAACACTGGGCGCAGCTTAGAGCACGCAACAAAGCCCTCAAAACCATGGTAGTGACCCATTCCACTTGGGCCGACACCGCCGAATGGAATATCGTGCTGCGCCACATGAAATAGCGCGTCATTAACACTGACACCGCCGGACATGATGTGGTCAATGTATCGTTGTACCAGTTTACCGTTATTACTGAATGGGTAGAATGCCAGCGGTCGATCTCGTTGATTGACATAATCGATCACTTCTTCGGGCTCTTTGTAACTTAGCACCATTAGAATGGGTCCAAAGGTTTCGCGCTGTCGAATAACCATATCTTCGGTGGTGTCCAACACAAGGTGCATGGCCAGCTTACGCTGCTCGTGGTTAACCTCTTGCTGGTTTCCTAGGTTGACCACTCTGGCGCCTTTTGTGCGTGCATCTTCAAGAGTGTCGAGTAAGCGAGACAACGACTTATCATCAATGATTGCGGTGTAATCTTTATGCTCAATATCAGGGCAATGCTTAACCGCGTAGGCCTGAGCTTTTACAACGAACTCTTCAACCTGACTCTCATGCACAAAAACATAGTCGACATTGGTGCAAATTTGGCCGGCATTAAATTGTTTGACGAACATTATTCGGTCTACCGCTTTGTGCAACGGATAGCCTGGGTCGATCACCGCCGGTGCTTTACCACCTAACTCTAGAATCACTGGCGTGAGATTAGCCGCGGCTGAGGTCATCACCGCCCTACCCGTTTGACCGGAACCGGTGAAGATCATTAAGTCGAATGGCATTTGCGAAAAAGCAACACCGACGCCGCCAGTTTCTTCGAAAAACTGCAGCTTGTCGGCGTCGAAATATTTGGGTGCCAGTTCGATTAGCAAACGCGATAAGGCAATTGAATTCTCTGACATCTTTACCATCGCACGGTTGCCTGCGGCAAATACCGCGCACAATTGTGAAAAACTAAGATTAATCGGGAAATTCCAAGGGATGATTAAACCTGCAACGCCCAAAGGCTGTGGAATAACGCGGTTTTTTGCACCAAAATACATACTCTTGTCGACATGGCGTTTCTGCACCTTCATCCATTTTTTCAAACTCTTGATGGTATCGTTGATGCCGTCGGTCACTGAAATAATTTCGGCGAACAAGGTTTCGTGCCGCGATCGATTTCCGTAATCTGAGTTAATCGCGTCAACAATATCGTCAAGATTTTCGCTCAGCATCGCTTTGAGACTCAACAAATCAGCTTTACGTTGAGCTAAATCGGGCATCGGAGCTTGCAGATAGGCGGCTTTTTGAAGCTCTAAAGCACTGGCTAGACTATCTGGCACGTCACGCGGTATAGACGTGCTTTTCAAACGTAAAGACTCGGTATTGTTAAAGGCATTCATTGAAAGCTCCGTTAGTAAATTAATGTCGTCGTTAATTGATCGCGTTAGCCTGGGTTTAAGCTTCAGGTGTTGGCGCTCAAATTTTTAAGTTTAAGGCTCGTCAGTACTGACCGAGTCGGCCGGCAAACTAGTTGGCTGCTCTGGGCCTTTCTGGTCAGCACAAGCACCCAAAAAAGCGAGGAATAGTATCGAGGTAGTTGATGCAAATTTCATATTGTAAGCCGTATTGATGACCGCGAGCGAACGCTAAGTCAATGACGTTAATCGATATGCCGACACTATCCATGTAAACAAAGGCGTCTATTTTTATATAAAAATCAATTTCTTGCGATCAAAAGGTACGGTCAACAATCGTCAACCGTACCTATTCGCTTCTTAACCGGGTTTGATATTACTAAAAACGATAAGTAGCTTGTACCGCAACAGAGCGCAAACGATCGGTAGAGACATAACCGTTACCTGGTACTAGCGGCTGATCATTGCTACTACCGCTTGAGAACTCTTCAGTTAAGTTCTTACCGAGTAAGGCAACATCCCACTTACCGTCGAGGCTCGACACGCTCACACGAAGGTCAAGCTTAGTAAAACCCTCGACGCCAGCGTAAATCGGGTCAAGATCGGAAGCCGCGAGAAAGTCATCAGAGTAGTTGATATTTGCGACCGTTCGTAGCTCCCAGTTATTCGACAGTTCGATATTGTAATCTAGGTTTAAATTGAAGCTAATCTCTGGCGAGAACATATTAGTCTCACCAGTGGCATTACGAAATGCTGACGCC
>JBLHXJ010000147.1:0-7495 GCA_047629535.1 Arenicella sp.
GCCTAAATCTGTCGTAAGTGCAGACGCTATTGATAGTAACGCTAAGCCTGAAAAAACATCGACTACGACCGATGTCGCTACTGTTAAAATGCCTGCGGCAGCAGAACTGGAGCAAGCAGATAAGCCTGATTCATCGCCTATGCTTAGCGCCTCCAATGCCACAAAGCAGGTCATAACCATTGCTCTTGATGCCGGCCATGGCGGAGAAGATCCAGGTGCAACTGGACATCGGGGCAGCCAAGAAAAGAAGATCACCTTATCAATTGCTAAGCATTTGCAAAAAGTCATCAATGCGGACTCAAGAATGCAGGCGGTTTTGGTTAGAGGAGGTGACTATTACATAGACCTTACTCGGCGGCGTACCATGGCAAGAGAAAAGGGTGCTGATATTTTCGTCTCAATTCATGCTGACGCCTTTAATAAGAAGAGTGCTAATGGCTTGTCGGTATTCGCCCTGTCGCAGCGTGGCGCAACCAGTGCAATGGCCAGGGCCTTGGCTAAGAAAGAAAATGCCGCTGATTTAATTGGCGGTGTTAGTTTGGCAAACAAAGATGCTGTTCTTGCTCAGGTATTGGTGGACCTTTCTATGACCAATACCATTAGTGAAAGCGTTAACTTGGGCGGCCGTGTACTCAAGGAGCTGGATAAGGTCGGTCGCTTGCATTCAAAACGGGTTGAACAGGCATCATTTGTAGTACTAAAGTCTCCAGACATACCGTCAATTCTTATTGAGACCGGCTTTATTACAAACCTTGATGAAGAAAAAAAGCTGCGAACCTCGCGATACCAAAAAAAAATAGCTAACGCCGTGCATAGAGCTCTAGGTGAATACTATGATCAAACGCCTTACTACAATGAGGCTAGCTACTCGTCGCCAAGAGTGGCGTCCTTATCGAGTAACAAACGCTCGGAGACGACAGGTGGTGGGCTTCAACGACACACGGTTAAGCGTGGTGATTCGCTATCCAGCATCGCTGTAAAGTACCGGACTACTGTTGCCGAGCTCAAGCGAATCAATAAGCTAGCGAATAATACCGCGGTATTGGGGCAGCGCCTTAAGTTGCCGACCGCTAGTGCTGATTCTGCCAGTGCATCGTCGAAAAAGGCTAGCGAGGTAATTCATATTGTGACATCAGGAGATTCACTGTCAAAGATTTCGGCACGCTACAATGTGACTATTAGTGCGCTTAAGCGTGCTAAAAGCCTCAGCAAAGACGCTGTCTATATGGGCCAGAAAATCAAAATACCAGGCGTAATTTCTGCCAAGAAAATGGCCGTTAAGCACCGAGTAACACGTGGTGATACCTTGTCTGAGATAGCCGAGCAATATGGCGTGACGACAAACGCAGTGATGCTTGCAAATGGTTTGCGCAGCGCGGCCGTGCAATTAGGCCAAACATTAAAGATACCGAGATAAACAGTCTAAATTTCATGACCGACAACACCGTACCTAAACAACGAATACACGCTTTAGATCCTCGACTAATCAATCAGATTGCCGCGGGTGAAATTATTGAGAGGCCCGCATCGATGCTCAAGGAGCTAATCGAAAATTCGCTTGATGCCGGCGCAACTAGTATTGATATCGAAGTCGAAAATGCAGGTGTAAAAAGGCTCAAGATCACCGATAACGGTCATGGCATTTTAAAGCTAGATTTAGCAATGGCGTTGTCGCGCCATGCTACGAGTAAGATTGAGAACCTGACCGACCTAGAGCAAATAGCGACTTTGGGTTTTCGTGGCGAAGCGCTTCCTAGTATTGCGTCGGTCACTCGTATGACCATCAAATCACGCGAACTTAATGCCGATCAAGCTTGGATGGTTTCCAGTGACGGCAATAATAAAACTACTGAGTCGCAACCGGTTGCTCACCCAGTTGGCACCTCGATAGAGACGCGAGATCTTTTTTATAACACTCCGGCGCGGCGTAAATTTCTACGCACTGACAATACCGAGTTTAAACACTTAGATCAGGTCGTTCGACGCATGGCATTATCTCGTTTTGATGTGGCGTTCAAGTTGCAGCACAATGGCCGGGTGGTGCTGCATTTACCCAGCGTGCCGGCCGACGATGCTCGCAGGTTGAAAATGGTCTGCGGCGACAATGTTCCGGATAATAGTTTGTATTTTGACGAGCAGCGCGATGACATGCGATTGTCAGGCTGGGCCGGTTTGCCAAGCTTTTCACGCAGCCAGGCTGACATGCAATACTTCTTTTTGAACGGGCGTCTAATTCGAGATAAAACCATCATTCATGCAGTCCGCCATGGATATCGAGATGTATTGTTTCACGGCCGCCACCCGATATACGTATTGTATTTGGAGATGGATCCGGCGGGTGTCGATGTCAATGTGCATCCGACTAAGCATGAAGTACGTTTTCGAGATAGTCGTAGCGTTCATGGTTTTGTGTTTCGCTCTATTCAGCGCTACGTCGGCGCCAGTGCTGGTGATGTAGGTAGTCTACAAGTAGACGCTGAGCGAGGCCCGGCTTCGCCACAGCCTATTAATCCCAATGCTGCTTTGGTTAACGGTTTGCCTCAGTTAAATCAGCAATCGCCAATTCGTTATGATGATAATCGCAAGCAAGCAGGCGACCGACTAACGCCGGGCCAAGTACGCGAACAAATTAGTGGCTATCAGCAAATTTCCGAAGCTGCATTTCGGGCAAATACGTCACCGCCTCTAAGCAGTAGCGATTATTTAAACGTTGCGTTGACGGCCAAAACTAATGACCCCGCCGACAGGCCAGTGATCCCACCTATGGGTTACGCTTTAGCACAACTTAAAGGCATCTATATTCTCGCCGAAAACGAGCAGGGCTTGGTAGTGGTTGACATGCACGCAGCACATGAGCGTATTACTTATGAGCGACTTAAAGCGGCGATGAATTCAAGTGATATTGCTCAACAACCGTTGTTGGTACCGGTGACTATTCAGGTAAGCGAAACTGAGATGATGGCGTGGCAGCAACAGCAAACGCTATTTGACAAACTTGGCCTAGAAGTGGAGCAACTTGACGCACAGATTTTGGTGGTGCGCGCGGTGCCGGACATATTAGTTAATTCAGATGTATCGCAACTGGTGAGAGATGTTTTGTCAGACTTGGTCGCCAATGAGCACAGTCATAGAATTGAAGAAACGATGCACGAGGTGCTTTCGTCCATGGCCTGTTATGGCTCAGTGCGGGCGAATAGACTGTTGTCTATCGCGGAGATGAATGCGCTCTTACGAGATATGGAGTCGACCGAACGCAGTGGTCAATGTAATCACGGAAGACCCACATGGGTGCAGATGTCTATCGGTCAATTGGATGGCTGGTTTAAGCGCGGTCAGTAATGAAATACAAAACTTCTCTAGCGCCAGAGCAAATCCCAATTGTGTGTTTGATGGGGCCAACGGCTACTGGTAAAACAGATGCTGCTGCGCAAATTTATGAAAGTATTGATGCCGAAATTATCAGTGTCGATTCGTCGCTGGTCTACACCGGCATGGACATTGGCACTGCCAAGCCAGACGCCGATTTCTTGGCCAATTATCCTCACCACTTAGTCGATATCAGACACCCCAATGAGGTGTACTCTGTGGCTGATTTTTTCAATCACTGCCGTGACTTGATTGTCGACATCACCGCTCGTGGTAAGTTGCCGGTGCTAGCCGGCGGAACCATGTTCTATTTTAATTCATTAGAGCAAGGTTTAACCGAGTTGCCGAAGGCTGATCCCGAATTGCGCAAGCGCATTACCGATGAAGCACTCGATTTAGGCTGGCCAGCCTTGCATCAGCGATTGGCTGTATTAGACCCACAAAGCGCTGCTCGAATAGATTCGATGGACGCGCAGCGGATACAACGTGCGCTTGAAATAGTGCTGTCCGGGCGCAAACCAGTAGCAGCACACAACGAGAATCGAAAGTTACCGCCGCCTAATCCGCTATTAAAGGTTGCTCTCTCATTCTCAGAGCGTGCGGTTTTACACCATCGGATAGCTCAACGTTTTGACATCATGTTAGAGTCTGGCTTAGAGCAAGAAGTTCGCGATTTACTAGCCAGCGGCGTGGATGAAAATTCAGCTGCGATGCGCATGATTGGCTATCGCCAAATGCTCGAACACCTAAATGGCGACACTAGTTTAGAGCGCATGAGAGAGAAAGGGGTGATCGCTACTCGCCAGCTTGCTAAGCGGCAGTTGACCTGGCTTCGGAACCAAAGTAATTTACTTTGGTGGGTCGACCACGGCCTGGAAATGAAGGATTTTCAAGACCTTGTCTCGCTGGTTAAGCAATATGTTTGATAAATGAGCGTTAATTAATCGTTTTCAGTTTATAAAGTAGCTTATAATCAGATAATATGTTCTGGGGGGCAATGACGGTGCTTTAGGTAAGTAGAACGTCAATTATAAAGCAGCAGTGCGGGGCTTTTATTGAATGGCTTTTGTCATAGAAATTTCACGCACTACGGCTATCATAGGGCAACACCAATCGATGCGAGCAAAGAAGCTTATCGAAATGGTCTAGCGACTAGTTTCAGCGTTTTATTCGATATAAACAAGCCTAGGGGCGAAGCAGTGAAAACCATTTTTCACTCAGGTTTGTTTGCAATAGGCAGATCAGTCTCGCGAGGTAGCGAACACTTTTTGTTTTTCCTCGACAGAAGCTCAATTTGCCTAGATCGCAATTTTGCCTGAATGACGCGCTCCGACATATATGGCCTTTTCAGTATTTAGTTATGGTTGTAATAGATCGAAAACTGTAAGCAACCGCAATGATTGCAGCTTACTTGAGGTCTATTTTCCTGCACATTAGAATTAAAAAAGAGAATAATAAAAATGGCACAGAACAAAGGAACGGCGCTTCAAGACCCATTCTTAAACGCGCTAAGAAAGGAAAGAATTCCTGTTTCAATTTATTTGGTTAATGGTATCAAGCTCCAAGGTCAGGTAGAGTCTTTTGATCAATTCGTGATTGTTCTACGTAATACTGTTAATCAAATGATTTATAAGCACGCAGTATCGACTGTAGTACCGTCTAAGGCGGTTAAAATCGATATTGAAGACGGCGGCGAATAGTGGATTTGCGCGTTCGAGTTAATCGGCTTGAGCGCGGGTAAATTCATCTAAACCGTAGTCAAATGTCAGCAGAATTATCGTGATGCGCGATTGCCTCGTAGCAATCATGCGGCTGAGTGAAATTGTTGACTCGCCTGTATGCCATAGTTGCTGTCTAATCAATTGGTACTAAAACCTTATCGTGTTTGAACTCGCAGAAGCCAAAGCCCAACCCAATGCGTTGATCATTTATCAACGTGCTTCATCTCAAGAAGATCAAGAAATCCTTGAAGAAATTCAATTGCTTGCAAGCTCGGCTGGCGCCATTGTTATCGATACCTTAACCGCCTTCAGGCGCTCACCAGACGCGTCTACCTATATTGGTAAAGGTAAGGTCGAAGAAGTGAGGGTCTTTGCCGAACAAGCGGCGATAGATTTGGTTATCTTGAATCACTCGATCAGTCCAATTCAAGAGCGCAATTTGGAACGTGCATTGAAAGTTCGAGTGCTAGATAGAACCGGTCTAATTCTCGATATTTTTGCTCAGCGAGCCACCAGTCATGAAGGCAAACTTCAGGTAGAACTTGCGCAGTTGCAGCACCTTTCAACTAGATTAGTTCGCGGCTGGACTCACTTAGAGCGGCAAAAAGGCGGTATCGGCTTGCGTGGCCCTGGTGAAACTCAGTTAGAGACTGACCGTAGGCTTATTGGTCATCGCATAAAGGTATTGAACAAGCGTTTGGACGTAGTGTCGTCGCAACGGCAGTTAAGGCGTAGGTCTCGGGCAAAGGTGCCGGTACCCACGGTGTCATTAGTTGGTTATACCAATGCTGGAAAATCGAGCCTTTTTAATAGTATTACCAACGCTGAGGTTTATGCTGAAGATAAGCTGTTCGCGACCTTGGACACGACTATGCGGCGGGTTGAGTTAGAACAGTTTGGTGCCACCATACTGTCAGACACCGTGGGCTTCATTCGTGACTTACCACACTCTTTAGTGCAGGCGTTTCACTCAACGCTCGAAGAGGTAAGCAATGCCCATTTACTATTGCATGTTGTTGACGTGGTTAGTAACTATCGAGAAGATTGTATAAGCGAAGTGAATAAGGTTTTGAATGAGATTGAAGCCTCTGATATAGCAACCATTATGGTCTTCAATAAAATTGACTTGAACGGTACGCCGGCCAAAGTTAAGCGTAACGCTAAAGGCTTGGTAAACGAAATCTGGTTGTCAGCTCATACCGGTCAAGGCGTCGATATGTTGTTAGACGCAATCACCGAGTACTTATCGCTTTTACACACTCGCTGCCAGATTAGTTTGCCAGCAAGGAATGGCAAGCTACGAGCGGCTTTGTACCAAAAAAGTCTCGTCAAGACTGAGAATGTCAATGAAGACGGCTCTTTTGAGTTAGAACTTGATTTATCACCGGCGGATCTCGGCTGGTTAGAGAAGCAAGATGATATTAATGTAATAAAGCGAGCTTAGGACTTGTTTGTACTCATCTTAATCACTATATCTTTGCTAAACTTGCTAAGATAAACGACGCAACAATTTCAATTCCCTTTTTGGAGAAATAACTCATGCCGTGGAATGAACCTGGCTCAGACAATTCTGGAAATCGTGACCCCTGGGGTAACGGAAACAAGAATAAGGGCAATCAAAGCCCTGATATAGATAAAATTATAGATAATGTTCGCAAGCGATTTGGCGGTGGCGGCGGTGGTTCTGGGGGACGTAAAGGTTTGTTTTCTCCTTGGCTGCTGATTCTGCTCGTCGCCGTATTCTATTGGGGTACGCAATCGTTCTACCAGGTTGATGAAGGTAACGAAAGTATCGAACTGCGCTTTGGCAAATTCAAACAAACCGTCGGCGCTGGTTTGAACTTTATTGCTTGGCCACTTGAAGAAAAAATAATTATTGACACCCAGCAAGTGCGGACGGTTGAGGTTGGTTATCGTGATAACTCACCTGAGCTGAAAGAAGCGCTGATGCTGACACGAGATCAAAATATCGTTGATGTCACTATGGCGGTTCAATACACCATCAAATCTATTGAAGATTTGGTCTTTAACGTTGGCGACATTTTTCAGCGCGGAGGCTTAGAACGGGTTGTTCGAAGTGCCACAGAAAGTGCGCTTCGTGAAGTCGTCGGTAGCACCAAGATGGACGACCTCTTGACGACAGATCGACCTATAGTCGACTCTGAAACTAAGGCTCTGCTGCAAAGTATTCTTGATAGATACAAGACTGGTATCCAAATTTCGTCGATCGAGATACAAGACGCAAAGCCGCCGCTGCAAGTACGAGACGCGTTTGATGACGTGGTTCGTGCAGACCAAGATAGAACCAAGCTAACCAACCAAGCCGAAGCCTATGCCAAAAAGCTAGTGCCAAACGCTCGTGGTGAAGCGGCCCGAATCTTGCAAGAAGCTGAAGCGTACAAAGCTAA
>JBLHXJ010000148.1:0-7478 GCA_047629535.1 Arenicella sp.
GTTGGCGATAATTACGCTATTGTCGTTAGTTCCTCTGCCTGAGTTTCCTGGCCCTAAAGGTTCTGACAAAGCCCACCACCTGATAGCCTATGTGGCTTTAAGCTTTCCTGTAGCCGCTAGAGGGGGCGCTAGGTGGTTAGTTATACTGCCGTTTTTTATTCTTTGGGGAGGCCTGATTGAGCTGCTTCAGCCGTATGTTAATCGTCACGCTGAATGGTTAG
This sequence comes from Arenicella sp., assembly GCA_047629535.1. Lineage (GTDB taxonomy): Bacteria > Pseudomonadota > Gammaproteobacteria > Arenicellales > Arenicellaceae > Arenicella. Next base: position 222 of record JBLHXJ010000148.1, read on the forward strand.
ATTTTGCGGTTAACTCCTTGGGTGTCGGCTTAGGCGCGCTTTTAGGGATGCTGGCACGGCGTCTTTAAAATACTCGATTTATTTGCTCCCGGCTGGTAAGCAGTCCAGACTATTAGCAATCACTACGAAGCCAATACTCTCGCAACCTAAGCCTTTAAAAAACTATGTCTGCACAAATAATACTTCCTCGAATCTTACAAATTGGTGAACACGCGAGTGCTCAACTGCCCAACGTCTTGGCCAGCATCGGCTGCAAGCAGCCGCTCATTATCACTGACAAAATGATGCTTGAGCTCGGTTATGTTAAGAAGCTGCAGGGTTTATTAACAGAGCAAGCCATTGTCAGCGATGTATATGCCGATACCGTGCCTGAGCCTACCGCAGCATCGATTCAAGCCGGCGTCGAGAAAGTAGTTAATGGCGATTACGATTGCCTTGTGGCGATTGGCGGTGGCAGCCCAATAGACAGCGCCAAAGCAATTGGGATTCTGGCTAAATTCGGCGGCCAGATGTCAGACTATAAGGTGCCAAGAATTGTCGACGAGCAGGGCTTGCCAGTTATTGCTATTCCAACAACGGCCGGTACCGGCTCTGAAGTAACCCGTGCGACCGTCATTACTAACCAGTTAACCGATGAAAAAATGCTTTGCATGGGCAAAGGCTTTGTACCGGTAGCGGCGTTAGTCGATTATGCATTGACATTGACTGTACCGCCGAGAACCACCGCTGATACCGCGATTGATTCGCTTACCCATGCTATCGAAGCCTATGTCAGTAGAAAAGCGAGCCCGTTTACCGACGCACAAGCAATCCAAGCAATGGGACTAATAGCACCGAATTTACGCAGTGTCTTTCATCAGCCAGCAAACCGCCAAGCGAGAGAGGCGGTGATGTTAGGGGCTACATTAGCGGGCATTGCTTTCTCCAATGCGTCAGTCGCCCTAGTGCATGGCATGAGTCGACCGATAGGCGCGTTTTTTCATGTGCCCCATGGTCTATCCAACGCGATGTTGTTACCGGCGGTGACGCGTTTTTCAATTATCGGTTGCGAGCGTCGTTATGCAGACTGCGCGCGAGCGATGGGCGTGGCTGATCAAGATGACTCTGATAGCCAAGCTAATGAAAACCTATTGTCTGAGTTAGAGGCTTTAAATAATGAGCTTAAGGTACCTACATTAGCTCAATTCGGGGTTTCTAAAGCGAATTTTGACGATGTTTTGGAGGTAATGGTCGAGCAGGCGTTGGCTTCTGGTTCGCCAGCTAATAACCCTAGAATTCCTAATGCCGATGAAATTACGCAGATTTATCAACAGCTTTGGACGTAAAGGCAACTAAAGCGACAAAAGACAACGAAATATCGGCTATAGGTTGAGTTAGTGTCTGCTTTTTGTTAGGTTGGAGCTGCAGATGAAATATCGCGCCTAACTAAACATAGGTCTCATTTACAACATTTTATAGTTCCATAATATGTTTATGCTGATTGGGCTAGCCTGCACCCCTCTCCTTTAACCATCGATCGATGCCGTCTTAATAGATCGCAATTTCAAATAGTTATTGGCAAGGGGGACGATAAAAATAAATTTAAAGTGGAGATTGACCTTGAAGAAAACTAAACTAGTTAGTTCTATAGCCCTAGCAATTGGGGCGAGTATCTTAGCTACGTCAGCGCATGCACAATTAGAAGAGATTGTGGTAACGGCAACCAAGCGCGCGGAAAGCTCGCAAGATATTCCGGTGGCGATTCAAGCCATTAGTAGCGAGTCTCTGGACGAATTAGGCGTGAATACGTTTGATGAGTATGTTAAGTACCTACCAAATGTTGTTCAGCAAGGTCGTGGGCCTGGCCGTAACGAAATTTATATTCGTGGTGTTGCCACGGAGCAATCTAATAACACCGTATCATCAGTTCAAGGATCGGCACCAGCTGTGGCCCTTTACCTAGACGATCAAGCGGTATCTTTCGGCGGACGTAATTTAGATGTTTACGCGGCTGATTTACAACGTGTTGAGGTTCTACCTGGGCCCCAAGGAACGTTATTCGGTGCTAGCTCACAGTCTGGTACGGTACGTTTAATTACCAACAAACCTTCGACAGAAGGTTTTGATGCCAGTGTTAAGGCGGGCTACAGCACAACTAGCGGCGGTGATCCAAGTACTAACCTTGAAGCCGCGTTCAACATCCCTCTATCAGACTCTACGGCCGTTCGTGCGGTAGTTTACTCTGATACACAAGGTGGTTGGATTGATAATGTTGCAACTGCGTTTAACCCAAATCAAGATGATTTGATTAATGTTATTAACCGAAACCAGATTAGTTCATCTGCCGCTGTTTTGCCCGGCTCTCCAGTAGCACAAACTACCAATGGTGACCTTGTTCAAGATAACTGGAATGATGCGCAATACCAAGGTGTTCGTTTAGGCTTCTCATGGGCGATTAATGAAGATTGGAGTGCGTTGATTCAACACACTAGCCAAGACCTAGAAACTGAAGGTGTGTTTGAGTATGCGCCAACCACTGGTACAACAGATCAGTCGCAAAGTTTTTCTCCAGACAGGAATAACGATAACTTTGGTCTAACTACGTTAACGGTTGAAGGCCGTGTCGGTGGTCTAGATGTGGTTTATACCGGCGGTTTCTTAGATCGCGATGTTAATTCGGTAATCGATTATACGGCCTATAGTTTTGGTGGTGGTTATCAAGTTTATTATATTACTACTGGTGGCTATTCAACGGCTTCAGAAGTGTTCGACCTACGTAAGCAATATGTTGACGACACTCAAAGCGAACGAACTAGTCACGAAATTCGTTTACAAGGTGAGATTGGCGAGCGTTTCCAATTCACCGTCGGCGCATTCCTCGATGATGTCGAGACTTCCTCAATCGGCCAATTCCAATATTTTGGTGCGCTCGATGCCGGTATTAATACGGCCGTTCGCCCAGCAGATTTGGCGCGAGGCAGTAACAGCCGCATAGGCTTGGCGGAGCAGACCACGTTCGCAAATGATTTTACCCGTGATGAAGAGCAAACAGCTTTCTTTGCCGATGCATCGTTCGAGGTTACCGATACCTTAACCTTAAGCGCAGGTATTCGTGCTTATGACATCGACTTTGCCTTAACAGGTGCAACAGGCGGCTCATTTGGCTGTAAGGGTAAGGATCCATCGGGTCTACAAAATGGCGATGGAGTTGTTCCATCTGGTCGCGCAACTAGTTATGCAATTACTCGTGCTGACGGAACAATAGGTTGTTCAGATAATTCTGGTAACAACGTAACCCAACGCTTACAAAACCTAGGTACTTTTGGTGCTGTCACCGAAGGTGGAACTCAGGTTCCTAATTTAGAGGGTTTAGGTTCTGACGGTGTGGCTAATCAAAGCGATACTATTTTACGCTTTACGGCTGATTGGAAAGCGACAGAAGATGTACTTGTGTTCGCTACTGTATCTGAGGGCTTTCGTCCCCAAACAGTGAATCGTAATGCCGGTGCGCCATCAGCTAATCAATCGGGCCCTTTTGCCGGATTTGTTGTACCTGCTGTAGCGCAAACGGATGAACTGACCAATTTCGAAGTTGGTATTAAGGGCGATTTCTTAAGTAATCGCTTACGTTTAAATGCGACTTATTTCAATTCAGAAATCAAAGACCTACAAACCACTCGATTTGACCCGTCAAACGTTGCCTTCTTAGTATTCATCGAGAACGTTGGAGATGCAGACATTCAGGGTATCGATGCTGATTTCACTTGGGTGCCGACTGACAACCTAACAATTGCCGGTGCGGCTTCTTGGGTTGATTCTGAAATTACTCGTTTGAACTCTCAGTTAGAAGGTCTCGCCGCCCCAGTTGGCAGCGAGCTACCGTTCACAGCTGACTTTGGCTTTAACGTACGTAGTCGTTATGAATTCGAATTGTCGAGCTTTGGTGGCGATGCATTCGTACAAGCTGGCCTTGTCTATACGGGTGATAGCTTGTCCGGTATTGTTGGTAACGCTAACTTTGTAGAAGACACCACTCGCCGTATCTATGGTCGTGGTTCTGGTTTAGAAATTCGTAACGAAGGCGGCACGTTCGGTGCCAGCCGCGTGGCTACTGAAATTCCAGGTTCTACCGGCTTAACCTCTGATGGTCAGTTCTTTGCTAACGGTCGTTATGTCCAAGAGTCGTACTCAATTGTTAACTTTTCAACAGGTGTAAATAAGGATAACTGGGGCGTAGAGCTCTTCGTTAATAACTTGTTTGATGAAGACGGTATCGTCAACATTAACACCGCCGACTACACCCCGCGTGTATCAGTAACTCGCCCTCGTACGGTTGGTTTACGATTCCGTTGGGATTACCAATAAACCGCGAGGTTTAATGCTGATTAGTTAGGCGTGCTAGGGTTTTAGCACTCTTGATTAGTCGATAAAAAAGCGAGCCCTATGGCTCGCTTTTTTTGTCTCTTTAGTTTCTGTGCAAGCAGATATGCATCGCTAAGATGTTGTACTATCAAGGAAATAGGAAACAACAACTCTACTAACAATGTCACTTCAAACTTCTTCGCAAGACTTAACCCTGAAGGCAACAGAGCTGGTTAAGAAAGGCATGTTTCAAGCCGCTTTAGATTTCATTATCAGTAATCAACATGAGCTAGAGAGCAATGCCGAAGCGCACTATATTCGTGCGGTCTGCTTTCGCCGACTTAAGCAGCAAGACGCCGCCGTTGGCGCGCTGGAGATGGTGCTTAGTATTGAGCCTAATTATGTTCGAGCATATCAGGAGCTGGGCCACGTACTTAATGATCAAGGCAAAGTTTCGTCGGCGACTAAGGCGTATGAGACGGCGGTATTAGCTGATAACGCATTAATAGCAAGCTGGACGGCGCTGATAAACCTGTACAGCAAAAGCGGCAACAAAACAGGGCTTGATCGCGCCAAACATGAGGTTGCTCAATTAAGCGCGCTGCACCCCGCTTTGCAGGCGGTTAAGAGTCATATAAATCGCGATAACTTAAGCATGGCCGATCAAATTTGCCGCGACTACATGCTGCAAAACAAGCAAGACATTGAAGGAATGCGTTTGCTAGCCGAGATTGCCACACGGGCTAAAATGTTGGAAGAAGCCGAGTTCATATTGGAAAGCGCGGTTGTTTTTTCGCCAAATCATATTGGAGCTCGATTTGACTACGCGAACCTATTACTTAAACGGCAGAAATTTGGTACCGCGCATAGTATCGCCAATCTATTAAATCAACAGAATCCGCAACAAGTTCAGTTTCAAGTTTTGTTGGCAGCGACACTTTCTGGGGTAGGTGAGACTCAAGCAAGTGCAAGCCTATACCGAGATATCATTAAACGTAATAGCGGTTCACAGAGTCTATTTTTGTTGCTGGGGCATGCCGAAAAAACCTTGGGAAATATCGACGCTGCGACTAACGCTTATCAACAATTGTATAAACAGTCTCCTAGTTTTGGCGATGCCTTTTGGAGTTTAGCCAATACTAAAACCTATCGGTTCTCTGATCATGAAATTGATCATATGCAGGACTATAGCAATCGCTCGGATACCAGTTTGACGGATAAAGTTCATATGAACTTTGCTCTAGGTAAAGCGCTAGAAGATAGACAAGACTATGATTCGGCGTTTCGCGCTTACCAGCTAGGCAACCAGCTTAATAGGGATTTGCTAGAGTATGATATCCCTGAAATTCAAAAGCGTGTGCAACGTCAGATAAGCATCTGTAACGCGGATCTATTTAGCGTCTTGAGTGATGTTGGCTGCGAACATCCAGACCCCATATTTATAGTCGGTTTGCCGAGAGCCGGCTCGACCTTGCTAGAACAAATTTTAGCCTCACATTCACAGGTTGATGGAACCATGGAGCTGCCTAATATTCTAAGTATTAGCCGCCGCTTACGCGGGCGTGAAAAGCTAGCTAAAGGGGAGGAGCCTCGCTACCCGAAGATATTAGCTGAATTAGAGCATGACTACTTTCGCCAATTTGGCGAGCAATATATCAATGATACCAAGGTGTTTAGGCAAGGTGCTCCTTTGTTTATAGATAAAATGCCAAATAATTTTTTGCACATTGGTTTGATCAAATTAATTTTACCCAATGCAAAGATCATCGATGCTAGACGTCACCCGATGGCCTGCTGTTTCAGTGGTTTTAAACAGTTATTTGCTGAAGGGCAAGAGTTCACCTATGGCTTACAGGAAATTGGTGACTACTACAAAAATTATGTAGAACTGATGGATCATTGGGATAAGGTTCTGCCCGGTTTTGTTTTAACCGTGCAGCATGAAGATGTGGTGCATGATCTCGAAACCCAAGTGCGTCGAATTTTGGATTTCTGTGGCTTACCGTTTGAAGAAAACTGCATCGAATTCTATAAAACCAAACGCAATGTTAGAACGCCAAGTTCTGAACAAGTGCGTCAGCCTATTTATACCACTGGTTTAGAGCAGTGGCGTAATTTTGAGGAACACTTGCAGCCCTTGATCGACGCTCTGGGTCCCGAGCTTCTTGAGCGTTATCCAATCGCCTGAAGATCACCTTAGTGCGCCTTAACACTCACTGTATTCGCTTGCCGATATGATTATCTCGCACAAACATCGCTATATATTTTTCGCGATCCCTAAAACCGCTACACATTCTGTACGCGAAGCACTGCATCACTACTCAGCAGATGGTGACTGGCAGCAGCAACTTCTTTTTACTGAGCAGACTATTCCGTTACCTGAGATTGCCGAAATCAAACATGGCCATATTAGTGTTCAACAATTAGAGCCGGCTATTGATCCAGCGCAATGGCACAGCTATTTTCGGTTCGCCTTTGTACGCAACCCGTTTGATAGATTTGTCTCGACCTGTGCATTTTTAAATCGACAGAACCCTCGCTTTCAAGCCAATTCATTGCTGTGGATGAAGATGGCCTTGGAACGACCAGTGTTTCGTGCGCGGATTCTAGCGATACCGCAAAGTGATCTTTTGACTGATGCCAATGGTCAGTTGGGCGTCGACTTCATTGGCCGCTATGAAACGCTACAGGCGTCGATGGACACGGTTTTTGAACACCTCGGTTTGCCATCAGTTGAGCTGAGGGTGAGAAACCCCTCTGAGCACGCCCACTATAGAGAATATTATGATGATCATCTGCGCGCCTTGGTGGAAAATTTTTATCAAGCCGACTTGCAGCGCTTTAACTATACGTTCTAGTTATTAGATCTACGCCTCTTGGTTTTGGAAGCCAGGCAGTTGCTCAGTATTAAGCGCG
>JBLHXJ010000149.1:0-7287 GCA_047629535.1 Arenicella sp.
ATAAAAGCTATTTACACCAAGGCATCGCCAGTCGCTCATTCGAGCGCAAGTTTAACCTCGCAGATCACATAGAAGTGGTCGACGCCAATCTGGCCGATGGCTTACTGACAGTGCATCTTGTTAAGGAAATACCCGACGCGATGAAGCCACGCACGATTGCCATAAACGGCTCTAAAGCGAAAGTGATTCAGCACAAAGAAAAAGCCGCCTAGTTTAAGCCACCGCGGTTGAATCAAAGCCGATTGCTACTTACGTAGCAATCGGCTTTTTGCTGTGCGCGACCTATTCGCACTACTAGATTGACATCTAAGCTGACCGCTCTATAATCCACCCAGAACTTAGGTCCCGCCTTATTTTAGATGGCGGTTAAACTGGGAAGTTGGTGAAAATCCAACGCTGCCCCCGCAACGGTATTCAAAGCTTGTTTTATTTAGTTAAAAGCAACTTTGTAAGTCCGGAACCGGCCTACGAGAACCAACATTTTGACTAATAAACTAGTCATCAACAAGGTTTAGTTCTAGACCGTTGATGGAGCGGAGGGCTACCATCCAAGGCAAAGCAGATAGCCTTTTTGCGACCGCAGATCGGCCTAAGCCCTTCCTTGATACCTCGCTTTATCACCTTGATAATTTTACTTATAAAAGTACTGAACGATTCAGTACTAAGGTGTTAAAAATGAACAAATTTTTCAAAACCAGCATTGCGCTAGCCTGTATAGCCGCGTCAAGCACGGCTCTATCTCAAGAAATAGAAGAAGTGGTAATAACCGCCAAGAACAATCAAACACTTGAAGACGTGCTGCAAACGATTCACGTGTTCGACCTTGACGATATCGAGAAATCCCAAGCGCAGAGCATCCCCGCCTTAATCGACCAAATACCGGGCGTCAGCTTTCGTGACTCAGGTGGTCGAGGCTCTGCCACCGGCGTATTTCTGCGTGGTGCTTCGAGCTCACAAACTATCGTCTTGATTGATGGCGTGCGTGTTGGTAGCGCAACGCTTGGTGCCGCGGCACTAAACAGCTATCCAATTGAAGCGATCGAGCGAATAGAGATCCTCAAAGGTCCGTTTTCAGGCGTTTACGGTGCTGATGCCGCTGGTGGTGTTATTCAACTTTTCACTAAGAAAGGCGGCCTCGGCAATGGCTCTGTTAGTGCATCCGTCGGCAGTGATTCATTAGAGGAATTCGACGTTTCGTTTAACGCTGGAGATCAACGCAATAGCGTTCACCTGTCTGCCCACAGCGAAGATTCAAAAGGGATCGACAGAACCACCATTTTAAGCGGTGGTAACGACGATATAGACGCTTTTGAAGAAACCGCATTCGCACTCGGTGGCAAACTCAGCTTTGGTGACTTCACCAGCGTGAGCATCAATGTTCTGGCTACCGATAACACAGTGGATTTTGACAACACCTTTGGCAGCGATCCGGGCCTTCAGACTGAAACTGAGACCTTAAGCACGGCACTTAGCCTGAACACTCAATTTAGCGACAGCATCGACTGGAACATCACTCTCGGCGCCAACGAAGATCAATCAGTGACGAACGGTGCTTTTCCATCGGATTTGAGCACCAACCGAGACACCGCTGGCAGCGAACTAGTATTTGCCCTTGGTGGCGAGTCAGTATTAACCGCCGGTGTTGACTACTTCGAGGAAGATATCACCTCACCGACTACCACTTTTCCGGTAACAAAGCGCGATAATAAAGGTGCATTTGCGCAGCTTACTACTCGCTCGGGCGATCTTGGTTTTGCTGCTAGCCTGCGTTACGACGACAACTCAGCCTACGGCACAGATACTAATGGCAGTGTTGCTTTGAGCTATCAGCTTAACCACAATATTGACGCGACCGTCAGTTATGGCAGCGCTTTTTCCGCGCCTTCATTTAACTTTTTATACTTTCCATTTTTTGGTAACCCAGACATTCTGCCAGAAGAATCTGAAAGCTTCGAAGTTAAGATTGACGGCAATACTGGCGACCTTAGTTGGTACGTAGCGGCCTATAAAACCGACTTTGAAAACCTCTTTAGTTTTGACCCAGATACATTCTTAGCCGCCAATGTTGGTGAAGCCGAAATTGAAGGTGTCGAGGCAAGCTTTTCGACTAACTGGGTTGGCTGGAATTTAGCCGTAGCGGCCGATGTATTGTCGGCAACCAATAAGCAAACAGGTATCGAGCTAGATGATCGTGCAGAGCAAACTATCGCTCTGTCAGCATCAAGAAAGTTCGGTAAATTTGACTTTGAGGTTCGAGCAAAATCAGAAAGTGGCCGCTTTGACCGCTCGGGCACTGAACTTGCAAGCTACACCTTGCTGGATATCAACGCTAGCTATGCAATTACCGACAACTTGGAAGTATTCGCTAAGATCGATAACCTTTTAGACAAAGACTATACGGTCAATTTGATTAACTCGACAGATCGCTACAACACCCAAGGTCGTCAAGCTAAAATAAGTCTTAGGCTTAACTTCTAGAGCGACCGGCAGTGCTACTTACTAGAACCGCTAAGCAACTAATGCTTTGACCAAATCGGGCTCTTGCTCCAAGTCTCATAAATTGAGCTTGGACTAGGGCCCTTTTTACTTATACTGACGCCATGACTACAGAACATACAGATATAAATACGCCGAGCGAAGAGCAACTGCACAAACAAAAAATGCAGCAGCAAAAAGAACGCGTTGAATCACAAATTGCCAAAAACTCAATCGAGCGAGGTGTCGCTATTTTGATGACCGGTAACGGCAAGGGCAAAACCAGTTCCGCCTTTGGTATGATTTTTCGAGCGCTTGGTTACGGACAAAAGGTAGGTATTGTTCAATTTATTAAGGGCGCACAAGAGTCCGGTGAAGTTAACTTTATTAATGACCACTGCCCGACCGCAGTGTTATATCAAATGGGCACCGGTTTCACCTGGAATACTCAAGACAAGGCGGCCGACATAGCCGCTTCGGAGAGAACATGGGAGGTGGCAAAAAAAATGTTGGCCGATGATTCGTATGACTTAGTAGTGCTCGACGAATTAACCTACATGATCGGTTACAAATATTTAGATCGAACCGAAATCGTCGAAGCCATTAGCAACCGCCCTCGCGAACAAAGCGTTGTGGTTACTGGCCGCGGTGGTGGCCGCGAGCTTAGAGAAATTATGGATACGGTGTCTGATGTAAAGAACATCAAACATGGCTATAAGGCGGGCATTAAGGCTCGTCGAGGTGTGGACTGCTAAGGTGGCAATAAACACCCAACAAGACTTTACGTCACCTAATACGGTGATGATTCAAGGCTGTACATCAGACGCTGGCAAAAGCGTGATGGTGGCCGGCTTGTGCCGAGTAATCGCTCGGCATGGCACACAAGTAGCGCCGTTCAAACCACAGAACATGGCACTTAATAGTGCGGTAACCATCGATGGCGGTGAGATTGGTCGAGCACAAGCGGTACAGGCACAAGCCTGTAACCTTGAGCCACACACCGATATGAACCCTATTCTACTAAAGCCATCGAGTGATACCGGCGCTCAGGTAATCGTTCATGGTCATGCTGTCACAGCAATGCAAGCGGCCGAATATCATGACTATAAAAAAGTAGCCATGCAGGCGGTTATCGAGTCTCATACTCGCCTTCAAGCAGAGTATACAAAGGTGATTGTAGAAGGTGCTGGCAGCCCCGCCGAAATTAATTTACGCGCCAACGACATTGCCAACATGGGCTTTGCTGAAAAGGTCGACTGCCCAGTGGTATTGATCGCTGACATTGACAGAGGCGGCGTGTTCGCACATCTGGTCGGCACGTTAGAGTTGCTCGAACCAAGCGAGCAACAACGCGTTGTTGGTTTTATCATCAACCGTTTTCGCGGTGATATAGGCCTGCTCGAATCTGGACTTACGTGGCTAGAAGAGCGTACCGGCAAACCAGTGCTTGGTGTGGTGCCTTATCTAAGCGACTTTTTCTTGGATGCCGAAGACGCTATTTCAACCGCGCAAGTAGGTAATCAGAATCAGCAAAAATTCAAAGTCGTTGTTCCAGTTTTACCGAGAATCAGCAACCATACTGATTTTGATGCGCTGCGTATGCACCCTGATGTTGATTTGCAATTTGTCTCGGTTGCACAGCAAAACATAGAGGCCGACCTGATTATTTTGCCGGGCTCAAAGAATGTACTCGGCGATTTGGCCGCTCTTAAAACGGCCGGTTGGGAAAACACACTGCAACGCCACATGCGCTACGGCGGTAAGGTAATCGGCATATGTGGTGGCTATCAAATGCTTGGAGGGCTAATTTCAGACCCTGAGGCAATCGAAACAAACTTGGGCAGCGCACAGGGTTTTGGCTTACTCAATACGACAACGGTGTTACATCCAGAGAAGCAATTAAAGCGTGTGTCCGGGGTATTTATTAATCCGCATTTGAATAACTCAGTGGTCAATGGTTACGAAATTCATTGCGGTATTACCACTACAACTGAAGACGACTTTAGCCACCTCATAAACCTTGGTGGAGGCAAGTCCGACGGCCTAATAAACGCTGATAACAGCGTATTAGGAAGCTACCTTCATGGGCTATTCGATACCCCCTCCGCGGCTAATGCCTTGTTGCAATGGGCCGGTTTAGAATCAACGCAAGGCGCCAACCTTGAAATCATTAGAGAGCAACAGCTAGAACGCTTGGCCGACTGCCTAGAAGAATGCCTAGACACCGCTTTCGTCAACTCATTGAAGGGCGATTAACCGATGCATTCACTCGGCCGACAAAATAGACTATCAAATCGAACAATCGTCATATGCTGCGCATGTGTACTATTACCGATTAGTTTTTTTATGGCGCTCGCGTTCGGTACGGTATCAATACCCCTGAGCGATACCTTATGGTCTTTTCTGCACAGCGTTAGCGCTAGCGAGTCGGTCAGCCGGTCTGATCTAGTGATTCAACAAATCAGATTGCCGCGCGCCCTACTCGCAGCATTGATCGGTGCGCTATTGGGGATTTGCGGCGCCACCACTCAAGGGCTATTTAGAAATCCGCTCGCCGACCCTTCATTGATTGGCGTTACCGCAGGCGCATCCGCCGGCGCGGCATTAACTATTTTCTTTGCTGCCAGTTTAACCAGTCTAAGCGGTTTACCAGGGCTCGGACTGGTATCGATCGGCGCCTTTATCGGCGGCAGCATCGCCGTAATTTTGGTTTATAATCTAGCTACTAATACGCATGGCACATCGGTGGCAACCATGCTGCTGGCCGGAATTGCTATCACAGCGTTGGCGGGTAGCTTGACCAACATCCTCGAATTTTTTGGCGACGAAGAAATGCTACGACGTATCAGCTTGTGGCGTATGGGCGGACTTGATGGCGCAGACTACCCACGAGTAGCGATTGCCGCTACCTTTGGGTCTATTATACTATTAACTTTACCGCGCTTTAGTACGGCCCTAAACGCTTTACTTCTAGGCGAGTCCGAAGCTCGTCACTTAGGCTTGTCGGTGCAAAAAATTAAGATCAAGTTGGTATTGCTGGTCGCCGCTGGCGTCGGGATCTCGGTTGCTTTAGCCGGTACAATCGCTTTTATTGGCTTAGTCATCCCGCATATCATTCGCTTATTGATTGGCCCAGACCATCGCTACTTGTTGCCAATTTCAGCGCTTGGAGGGGCTATTCTATTACTCCTGTCCGACACTATTGCGCGCACCATTGTATCGCCAATCGAGCTGCCGGTAGGTTTGGTCACGGCAATCGTCGGTGCGCCATTTTTCATCTCATTGTTGCGCCACCGCCATGAATTCGGTATGCGCTAATGGCTAGATTATGAAAACTCGACTACTCGACATAGACGAGGTATGCATTCAAGTTCGCGGCAGCAACAAAAGCCACTCACACTCGGTGCTCGTCAATTCGGTCAGCTGCCATGTTAACGCCGGTGAAGTGCTGGCTATTATCGGCCCCAATGGCGCTGGCAAATCAACCTTATTGAACGCCATTGCCGGCGACATCGCATTTACCGGAACGATCTCGATTGAAGGTGTTGCTGAGCAAGCAAGACTGAGGGCTAGGCAGATTGCGGTATTGCCACAGCTAAGCCTGCTAAGTTTTCCGTATCGCGTCTCAGAAGTCGTCGGGCTGGCTCGTATTCCGCATAATACCGGACGCCAACGAGACGATGAAATAGTGCAAGAAGCATTGACGCTGATGGATATCGGCTATCTTTCTGAACGGCTTTATACCGAACTTTCTGGTGGCGAGAAACAACGTGTTCAGTTAGCCCGTGTGTTTGCACAAATTTGGCAAAAAGGCGACGCGCCAAACGGCTCTCGGCTGCTATTACTTGACGAACCCACTGCGGCGCTAGATCTCGGTCATCAAAAGCAGTTGATGATCGCTATTCGCGAGTTGGCAAAGCATGGTGTCGCGGTGGTAATGGTATTGCACGACATCAATTTGGCGGCGCGTTACGCCGACCGAGCATTGGCGATGCTTTGCAGCGAACGCTTGGCATTTGGATCAATTAAGGACGTTATTAATCAGCAAAACATCAAGTCACTGTTTGAAGTTGATGTCCATATCGCGCAACATCCTGAACATGACTGCCCCGTAGTGATAGGTTTATAAATGCAGATTACTCATCTTGTTTTAGGCGGTGCTCGGAGCGGCAAAAGTCGTTTTGCAGAGCAAGCTGCGCACGCCGCCTTTGTTCAAACCACAAAGCTAAAACAGATCAATCGTTCGCTAATTTACTTGGCTACGGCTACCGCTGGCGACCACGAAATGAAAAGTCGAATCACGCATCATCAACAGCGCCGTGGACCAGAGTGGCAGCTGCTTGAAGAGCCGCTCGATTTAGCTCAAGTGGTAGACAACGCGACCAGTGAAACAACCATTTTGATCGACTGCTTAACCTTATGGTTGAGCAATTGCCTGCACAATGACTGTTGGCCCGAGCTTCGAACAAAATTTCTAACCTCGTTAGAGCACAGCTCGGGCAACATTATTATGGTCAGCAATGAGGTTGGCTCGGCAATTGTACCGATGGGCGAATTATCACGCCAATTCGTTGATGAAAGCGGTTGGCTTCACCAACAAATTGCTAAGATCGCAAGTGATGTTACGCTAGTGGTCGCTGGTCTCGAGATGCCACTAAAACGAGCCGATCGATAGCAATGACATTGCTATCGATTAGTCTTGCCCTGTTGCTCGACCAACTTATTGGTGAACCGAAACGCTATCATCCCTTGGTCGGCTTTGGTTATTGCGCCAAGCAAATTGAACAACGATTGAATCGGACTCCAGCCTCA
>JBLHXJ010000150.1:0-7283 GCA_047629535.1 Arenicella sp.
CAATGGGCTTGATCAAAGAAGGCGAGAACTTTGCTGTGTTGACTGACATCCTTGGTGACGAAGATCATCTTGGCGACATGGATTTCAAAGTAGCGGGTACGCCAGATGGTATTACGGCATTGCAAATGGATATTAAAATCGACGGTATCACCGAAGAGATTATGACCCAAGCATTGTCGCAAGCGAAAGACGCACGTATTCATATTTTGGCTGAAATGGCTAAAGAACTTGATACTCATCGTGAAGAAATGTCTGACCATGCGCCACGCATTATCTCTTTTAAAATTAACCCAGATAAGATTCGTGATGTTATCGGTAAAGGCGGCGCGGTTATCCGTGCTCTTTGCGAAGAAACAGGTGCGACTATCGATATTGAAGACGATGGCACAATCAATGTGGCATCAGTAGATGGTGCAGCAGGTGCTGAAGCTCGTCGTCGTATTGAAGAGATCACCTCTGATATCGAAGTGGATTCTGTCTACACTGGTAAAGTTGTTAAAATCATGGAGTTTGGTGCGTTTGTAAACGTACTTCCAGGTAAAGACGGCTTGGTACACATCTCACAGATCTCTAACGAGCGCGTTGAGAATGTTGCTGATCATTTGTCAGAAGGCGACGAAGTAACGGTTAAAGTGCTTGAAGTTGATAAGCAAGGCCGTGTTCGTCTTTCGATGAAAGCAGTTGATGGCGCAAGCTAAGCGTTACGCTTAATTGTTTAAGAAAGGCTCGCTTCGGCGGGCCTTTTTTGTGCTTCAAATTTGAGCCTGTGTATGGGGGCAAATTTACCCGGATTAATTCATTTCTGAAGTTATGTAGTTGGAGTTTGGCAACGCCTAAACTAACTTTATTCGACTACCTAGCTTGTAAGCACGCGGTAACAACGCACCGTCAGAGATGAATTATTAATCATATTATCTTATAATTGAAAGCATCAATAGGGGGCAACATTATGTTTAAATTTTGTTGTTTAGAGATAAGAAAAATAATCTAGTCAAAGGGGGCTTTTTAGATGTCGATTTATCACTATAAAGTAAAGTATAGTACGGGGCAGGCGCTAAGCCTAGGTGCCTTCAAAGGTAAGGTAATGTTGATCGTTAACACCGCCAGCAAATGCGGGTTTACGCCTCAGTTTGCCGGGCTTGAGGAGCTCAACCAAGAATACAAAGACCAGGGGCTTCAGGTGCTCGGTTTTCCATGCAATCAATTTGCCAATCAAGACCCTGCTGACAATGAAACGATTAAAAGTTTTTGCCAAACCAACTATGGCGTTAGTTTTCCGATATTCGCTCGAGTCACTGTCAACGGTAAAAAGCCGCACGCGCGCTTTTCACCTTCTTAAAAAAATCTGCTCGAGGCGTTTTCTGGAGCAAACGTATTAAATGGAATTTCACCAAATTCTTGGTCGATCATGACGGTAATGTTATTGCCGATACGCGCCAGCCACAAAACCAGCAAAAATGAAGCAAGATATAGAAGCGCTATTGGCGCAAATATAGCGCTATCTGCCGTCTGGTGTGTTTAGCTTAGATTAAAAACTACTCAAGCATTTAAATAATATCACTAGACTAAATTCAATCGCACAGTGACAATGGCTTATTAGTTGAACGATCTATCCGCTTTGAAAAGGGCGAGCTAAACCCAATCATGAACGACATTCCAAACGCTGCCGCCGATATTATTAACCGCATCATGTTAACCGCTAAAGCGGTGGTGCCTGAGTCTCTGAGTAATGACGTTAAGGAGAACGTGAAAGCCGCGATTCAAGATGTAATTAGCGATCTTGATGTCGTCACGCGGGAAGAGTTAGATACTCAGAAGGCTGTATTGCAGAAGACTCGAGCTAAGGTTGATCAGATGGAGTTAGTTATTGCTGAGTTGGAGAAGAAGTTGAATTTGTAGTTTTGAGTGTTTTTGTCATCTTAAGCGCAGTCGAAGGATCTCGCTGTCGATGCTCAATCAACTTCTAATCCGTAGCTTCTCATTACTATCTGAATTGCCGCGCGCCGGCGAGTGGCAATATACAAGAATGAAGGTTAGTTGTTAAAAATAGATTTTATGAAAAACTATTAGCTACCGTCACGGGGCAGCTAGCCCTTCGGCGTCGCTCAGGATGACGGAGATTGTAGCTTGAGGCCTAAGCTATACTCGGTGCATGAGCCACCAATTATTCAGCAAGCACCCCGCCACAACTACTGCCAGCCCCAGCAGTGCAACCAAAGCAATGCCTGTTAGTGGCGATAGCTGCGCCGGCAACATCATTGATATTTAGGTCCCATAAATGAAGCTCATCACCACCACTCATAGGGATCTCTAGCATTTGATTAAAGTCGCAATCAAACACTCGACCCTCCCAATCTAAATTGATCAGGCTTTTACACATTAGCTGATCAACTGTATCGGGGTTAAAATTGCTCACCAATAAGTGTTGGTAGTCGTCTAATTCGCCATCACGTTTTAGTGCGTGAGCGAAGCGGTTGATCGGAATATTGGTAATTGCCAATAGGCTTGAAAACACAATTCCGAAGTTGTCACCGAGCATGCGCCGATAATCGTTTTCTAAACCAGCCTGAGCCGGCGGCAAGTGTGCGCCAATCGGGTTATAGACTAGATCTAAGCTAAGCTTTGGCTCCTTACCGTAGCCAAGCTCATTTAGCAGTTGTAGGCCGGCGATGCTTTTGTCGAACACGCCTTTGCCTCGTTGAGCGTCGACGTTATCTTCGGTGTAGCAGGGTAGCGAGCAAACTAAGCGAATCTCGCGATCTCGATACCATTGAGCCAGGTCCTCTTGGCCTGGTTCGAACATCACGGTGATATTGCAGCGCGAGGTGATTTGTATGCCCATTGCGATCAAGGCATCACAAAATCGACGAAAGTCAGGGTTCAGCTCTGGTGCACCACCAGTAAGATCGGCGCGCTCAATTTTCGCGTCTTTGGCCCACACTAGGATTTTTTCCATCACTTCCCAGCTCATGATTTCGGTGCGCTTAGGACCAGCGTCTACATGGCAATGATGGCAAGCGAGGTTGCATAGCTTGCCTAAGTTCATTTGCAGTTCGTTTGGTTGCTCATGAACCAAATTAAGCTTATGAGTATTCAGTACCTCGTGAAAATGAGGGCCGGTAGTCGGAATGTTGATGGTGTTCTCAAGCGCCACATCATTTGGCACAAACTGGCCATCTTCGAATCGAATGCTTTGCTCTGATGGAATACTAATGTCGTTCATAATTTTGCAGTGTTTGTAGGTCTAATATTAAGACCTTGATGAATAACTATATCATGCAAATAAAACCGAAACGGTTGCATGATGTCGTTGTAGAGCGGGGCTTTTAAAGCCAGGCGCAATTTCCGAGTTGCCATAAAAACCAATTAGCGGCGTTCCTGGGAAGGCGTTTTTAAACGCTTCAAGATCCATGTCTATGCCTCCAAAGAACTCGGGCCCTCGCGTGACATTGGCGAACATTAGCGCGAACTCAGGTTCTTTGCCAAGCCGTTGTTTGGCGCTTTCAAGCTGGTTTTCTATACTGGCTTGGGCTGAAGTGATATTTCTTCTCGCCCAAAAGACATGTCGCCCAGCCCTCACGTCATCAGCCAAAGTTACGGTATTGGCTTGCTGGTCTATATCAAGAACATGTATTAGTTGATAGTGGCCTAGCTCAATAGACTTAGGGTTACTGGTTTCTGATACAGCGCAAAATAGGTCAAAGGGCGATGCCATGCTGACATGGCTAGAGATGTTGTCACAGGCACCTTGCAAGTCTACTTCATGCAAGGTGTTGCCTTCGCATCGGTTGATTTGCATAATCGGCGACAAACGTTCGACTCCTTCAGCTAAAACCAGTTCAGGCTCAAGCTCATTACTAAACGCGGTTTGACAGAATTCTTGTTCGACAATGCGGCCGCTCTGCCAAACTGAGTAGGGGCCATGGCCGTATTCGTCGCTAGTTACCGAACCAAACTGAGGGGAGTCGCATGACTCTATGGCTATTTCAACCGCATTCGGGCTGGCCAGCGTAAACACTAGTTTAGGCATGATGCCTTGCGGTCTTAGGACTCTTAATGGTTGCATACTAAGGTCTTGCGGAAACACCATCGCTACCGCGCCCTCTACGTCGAGCAGCCATTCTTCTTCGGTTAGCAGCCCTACCGCACAACAGCCAAACACTAAGGGAGTGCCTGCGGCCTTGGCGGCTTCTTTAATTGCGTTCTGCGGACTATGTGCGTATTCATTAGTCAGGAACAACAATACGCTGCCGACAGTGCATGGGCGCATTTTAGCGATCGCGTTTTTAACCGCTTCTCGAGCGTATTCGTCTTTGGCTATGGCGCCATAGCTGGAGCCGGTTGCAACACGTCGCTTAATCATCGATAAGTTTGTCCTTGTATTCGCATAGGTCGCTAATTATGCAGGAGCCACAGCGAGGTTTGCGTGCAATACAAGTATAGCGCCCGTGTAGAATTATCCAGTGATGCGCGTCGACTAGAAATTCCTTCGGCACAAATTTCATCAACCCTTTTTCGACGGCGAGCACGGTTTTCCCAGGGGCAATTTTTGTGCGGTTAGAGACTCTAAATATATGCGTATCGACGGCCATAGCGGGGTGGCCAAAGGCGGTGTTGAGCACCACATTAGCGGTTTTCCGGCCGACACCGGGAAGTGCCTCGAGAGCTTCTCTATCCTCTGGAACAACGCTGTCATGCAGTTCGATCAGCATTTTACAGGCGGCGATTACATTCTTGGCTTTGCTGTTGTACAAACCAATAGTTTTAATGTATCCGCTCAGACCTTCGATGCCTAAGGCGTAAATTGCTTCGGGAGTATTGGCTACTGGGAATAATTTATCGGTTGCTTTATTAACACCTACGTCAGTGGATTGCGCCGACAGGGTTACCGCCACTAACAGTTCGAAATTTGAACTGTAGTTTAGTTCGGTTTCAGGCTTTGGATTTTCGTTTCGAAACCGCGTAAATATTTCTAGCCGCTTATCTTTATTCATAGTCTGTTGATTGTTTCAGCGGTTAAGACTTACGTGCTTTAACGCGTGCAAGAGCCGCGGCGATATCGAGTTTAATCTGCTCGCTGCCTTTCTCTTTGCGTAGTTCTTTTAGCTTCTTCATCGAGCTTTTATCAGTCTTACGTTTACCTTCGCGCTCTAGTTTGGCGTTGGTTTGTGCTCGCGCGCGTAATGCCGCTTGTGGCGAGTAATCGGGCCAACGCCAATTTAGCTCGGCTTGTTGGGCTTGATCTACCATGTCAATGCAATCAACCGGGCAAGGCTCGAGACAAAGCTCACAGCCGGTACAGTCTCGTTCGATCACGGTATGCATAAGCTTTGCAGCGCCAATAATAGCGTCGGTCGGGCAGGCTTTGATGCACATCACACAGCCAATGCAGACACTCTCGTCAATTACCGCGACCTGCTTAGTTTTGTGAATGCCATATTTAGGGTCGACAGGCTTTGCCGGTTGGCCTAACAGATTGGCCAAACCGCGCACCGTAATATCACCGCCAGGCGGGCATTGATTTATTTCAGCCTCACCGTCGGCAATCGCCACGGCATAATCATGACAACGGGGATAGGTGCATTGCGTGCACTGAGTTTGCGGCAACCAGAGATCGATCGCTTGGATTTTGGTATCGCGCTCCATACTGAACGGCTACTTAACTCGCATGCCAGGCTCAGCACCTTCGTCGGGGCTTAAAACAAATAAGTCTGAGCCACCTGGGCCGGCCGCTAAGACCATGCCTTCGGACATACCAAAACGCATTTTTCTAGGCGCTAAATTAGCTACCATCACCGTAAGTTTGCCTTCTAACTCTGCCGGATCGTAAGCTGACTTGATGCCAGCGAATACATTGCGTGTTTCGCCACCAATATCTAAGGTAAGTTGCAGTAGTTTATCGGCACCATCGACATGCTCAGCTTTCACGATTTTGGCGATTCGAAGATCAATCTTGGCAAATTCGTCAAAACTAATTTGCTCTGAAATGGGGTCTTTTGCTAGTACCGAATCGGCGTCGACATTTGACAACGCTTCGAGGGATTCTTTGCTTTCTTCAATCATGCTTTCAATCGCGTCGCTTTCAACACGCGTCATTAGTGGTTTGAACTTATTGATTTGATGGTCAAGTAATGGTGTCTGTAGGTCATTCCAAGTCAGCTCACCTGTATTTAGGAAAGCTTCGGCTTCGCTAACCAAATTAGGCAGTACCGGCTTTAAGTAAATACACAGCGACCTAAAGGCGTTTAAACCTGCGGTACAAACTTGCTGCACTTCATCGAGCTTGGCTTCTTCTTTTATTAGAACCCAAGGCTTGTGCTCATCAATAAATTGATTTGCCTTGTCGGCTAATGCCATGATTTCGCGCATCGCTTGTGAGAATTCTCGATTCTCGTAACGTGCTGCGATAGACTCTGCGGCGTTAGCAAATTCGAGATGAAGCTCAGGTGCCGCAGACTCAGTTGCTAACATTCCATCAAAACGCTTAACGATAAAACCAGCACAGCGTGAGGCAATGTTAACCATCTTGCCGACAACATCTGAATTTACGCGGGCTGAAAAATCATCAAGGTTTAAATCCATGTCGACCACACTGTTGCTTAGCTTGGCGGCGAAGTAGTAACGTAGATACTCTGGATTCAGGTGCTTTAAATAGGTCTCTGCCATGATGAAGGTACCACGAGACTTAGACATTTTTGCGCCATCAACGGTTAAGAAGCCGTGCACAAAAACCGCACTTGGTTTGCGATAATCAACCGCTTCTAACATCGCTGGCCAAAATAGAGTATGAAAGCGAACAATGTCTTTGCCGATAAAGTGGTAGAGCTCAGTGCCACTCTCTTTACTGCTGTCTTGCTGCCAGTAGCTTGCCCAGTCATCGCCGGTTTTATCACAATGAATTTTGTGGCTAGCCATGTAGCCAATCGGCGCGTCTAACCAAACATAGAAATATTTCCCCGGTGCGTCGGGTATCTCAAAGCCCCAATAGGGCTTATCGCGGCTTATGTCCCAATCGATCAGGCCGCTTTCGAACCATTCGGCAATTTTGTTAGCGATCTCAGGCTGCAATGCGCCTGAGTCTTTCCAATCGCTGAGCATGTCCTCGAATTCGCTTACTTTAAAAAAGTAATGCTCGCTTTCCTTTTCAATCGGCGGTTTGCCAGATAATACCGAATAAGCGTCGATTAGATCAGTGGTGTCGTAAGTAGTGCCACAGACTTCGCAGTTATCGCCGTATTGATCGGTCGCCTTGCATTTCGGGCAGGTGCCTTTTACATAACGGT
>JBLHXJ010000151.1:0-7240 GCA_047629535.1 Arenicella sp.
GTATGAATCCTGATCGATATCGGCACCATCCAAGCGATACTTATCGCGCTTTTCATAGCCAAAGCTTACCGACAAACCTAGACCATCTTTGTAGGGGCTTAGTAGATTGTATTTGGTAGAAATCTCGTATCCGCCAAAGGCCGTGTCATTGTATCGTGAGCCGAGCCCTCCTTGAGTCTCAATATAGGGCTCAAGATCTTCGTCGAAAACCTCATAATCATGTTTAAAGAATATGGCTTCCACACCTACCGTCAAACGGTCAGTAATTCCATATTCAGTTTCTACGCGTAACTCGTGAAAGTCATAGTCAGCCGACGCTTTGCCGGTACGAAAAATATCGCTGGCTTTAATTTCAAAGCTGCCTTGAGGGCGCGTATCAGAGCCTTTTGCATAGACCCAAAGGTTCTCTTCAGCGCTTACTCTATTAATGACTGACATGCAGCCTATCGTGGTCATAAAGACCAGTGTTGATAATTTCATTTTGATTACGAGGTTAATGTGGTGTTAGTTGATGTTTTTCTGTTGATTATGTTCTTGCTATTTACATCTTGCTTACGACAAGAAAGATTTTCTCGAGGTTTTTGCTGCTTTTTACGTGATCGCCATTTAGCTTGCTCGGTAACTACAAAAAGATAGATGCCGGTGATCCATAGAATCAGTAGTATTAGTGCTGCTGGCAGAAATAGGCTAAGTTTGGCTTTGTCGTGAAAAAATGAGCCATCATGAATTGACTCAATAATTCCTGAGCGTCTAAATGCAACTTTCAATACTTGGCCCGTTTGATGGTCCATTTGAACCTCCCAATCGCCGATAAGTTGAATCTTTAAAATACCTTTGTTAGGGCGAACGTCGATGCGTTTAATTTGCTTCCAACTGCTTACATCAACCTCTTTTAGTTGGGCAAGTATCGGAATAATTTGCTCGAAGTGAATGGTCGGTTCTTTACCTGAGCCGTTTTCTGAACTTGGTTGTATCCAGTCAAAATCCTTTTTCAGTAATAACAAAACGCCGGTTACGATCACTATTGCAATCGGAACAGCACACGCGAGTGCACCCCAATAATGAACTTTTCTGTTGAGTTTCTTGCCGTTCATGCTTAACGCGGTTGATGTTGTCCAATGATAAAATTCGAAAAGGGCGCGATCTGCTTTATTCCGTCGCTCTCTAATTAGAAAGAGATCGTAGCAAGCATTGTCGCGAATGTAAATAGGAATGATTCGCATTAACATTAAAGGGCTAGGTCAATGCAACCCGACCGAGCGCACTTGGTATTACTTTTGTTGACCCACGACGTTGCAAGCGCATCCATGCGACTTGCAACGTGATTTGATCAGCCAAACATTGCAGAAGGCTGCCAGAAAATTAAACGTGATGAGCTTAGGTGCTCGATCTCAATTAGTTTTTTCTGATATTCGGAAAGCTAACCATCGCGCCACTTGCGGTATTGACGAGTGCGTAGCTTAGTTTTGATTTGCCCGTTAAGCAGCGCAAAAAATGGGTGCATATTTGACTTAGGGTGCTTGCCTGCGGCCATTCTAGTGAGTTGAGCTTTGGTGATTGCCATGCTGGCTAATGCGCCTAGAGTTTTGTTTTTCCAGTCAACGATCGGAAGAGTAACTTCGAGTGCTTTGTCCTGCTTCCATTTGTTTGGCAGTGACGGCTGGTACGCTAAAGCTCTCGCAATTCCTAGCATCTCTATTGATATACCGCCGCGCTCATTTAGCGCATCCTCAGCAACCGCTCGCTTAGTAATGCCGCCAGTAACCATAATCGGCATGCTCGCGACTTGGGCTATATCTCGGGCAAAGTCTACAAAGTAGGCCTCTCGTTTGGTGGTGCTATTACCACTTGTCGGTTCAGCTGCACTGCCCGACATCGCTGGGCTTTCATAACTGCCGCCTGATAGTTCTACTAAATCGAGTTGATAATCATTCAGCTGAGTGACTACCCATTTAGCATCTTCGGCATCGAAACCACCTTTTTGAAAATCGGCCGAATTGATTTTTATTGATACGCAAAACTCCGCGCTAACCCTGCTTCGAACGGCCTTTACCACCGCAAAAACAAGTCGCGCTCGATTCTCCAAGCTGCCTCCCCATCGATCGGTTCTCTGGTTAACCAATGGCGATAGGAACTGGCTCAATAAATAGCCATGTGCCGCATGAATTTGCACCCCAGTGAAGCCGGATTGTTCGGCAAGCGCCGCGGTATTAGCGAAGCGTTCGATAATATCCAGTATATCGGCTTCAGTCATCGTTTTTGGTTGCGCAAACATTTTCGAAAAACCAGGAATATTCAGGGCGATACCCGATGGAGACAAGGCTTGCTCTCCCATAGCTTCATAAACTTGCCGCCCGGGATGATTAATCTGCATCCACAATTGATTGCCGTTTTGGGTGCCGGCAGCGGCCCATTGCTTGAAGGAATCTATCTGATTAGCTGATTCTAAAACGACACCACCTGGACCGGTAAGCGCGTCTGGGCTAATCATTACATTGCCGGTTAATAAAAGGCCTGCGCCTCCCTTTGACCACGCCTTATAAAGCGTGAAGAGCCGCTCGCCAGGTAGTTGCCCTAGGTCGCTAAGGTTCTCTTCCATCGCTGCCTTGCAAATACGGTTAGACACGACAATGCCATTCGGCAAGGTCAAAGGAGTAAACAGTTTTGAGCTCATAATATGGTTTCTTATTAAAAGGTTTTTAGTTAGTTTACTCTAAGTTTCTGCTGATTGTGTAGCGAGTACAGGTCAGCTATGAGTGTGAAAAAAACGTGTGCTTGCTTATGTTAGTCTAGTTTTCAAAAATATAAACGGGTGAGGGTGATTAGATAAATGAAAATCATAAAAATATTTGTAATACTTGTGCTGCTGGCGGCCGTCGCTGCGGCGTCGTGGTTTTACCGACCGTGGTCAGACTATTCACCAGCACGTATGGAGGTATTAGAAGACCCTAGTCAAATAGCAAAAAACTTTCGTACTATGAGCTCTATTTTGCCCAACAAAGTGGTACGTAAAGCGAAAAGTTCTTCAGATTTTGTTGAACAATTGCAGCCATTAGAGCTCGATTTTGAATTTGCAGGGAGCACTAAAAGCTTAGATCGATTCTTAGACGAATCTAGTACCACCGGCTTACTTGTGCTCAAAGACGGCGTCATCCGTCACGAGCAATATCGTAATGGCGGCTCGCGTGAGTCGCTATTCACCTCATGGTCGGTGGCTAAGAGTTTTATTGCTACTGTTATTGCAATGGCTCAGAAAGAGGGCCTGATTGACAGTCTCGATGATAAAGCCGAAAAGTATGCGCCACAATATAAGGGCTCAGATTTTGGCTCAAGTTCGCTAAAGAGCTTGCTTGTCATGTCTAGCGGAATTGAATTCAATGAAGATTATGTTGCCGATGATTCTGACGTGCGACCATTCTTTTTTGATAGTTTTATTTTAGGCAAAGATCCTGATGGCCTATTGTTGCCATTCAAGCGCAGCCGAGATGCGCTCAGTGACTTTCACTATATTTCGCCAAATTCGCACGTTTTATCGGCGGTATTGCGAGGCGTCTATAAAAAATCAATTGCCGAAATTATGAGCGAAAAAATTTGGCAGCCTCTAGGCATGGAAGCCGATGCCACATGGTTGCAGCATCGAGATGATGAGAAAGGCATAGCCCTCGGCTATTGCTGCTTGAATGCTCGTCTTAGAGATTATGCGAGGTTTGGTGAGTTTTATCTAAATGCAGCGAGAGGCAAGGGCTTAGGCGCATTGACGTTGCCAGAGGGTTGGATCGAAAACTTGGCTAAGCCGGCGACAGCTGCGCATAAAAGCGGTGGTGAAAATTACTCGGGTCGCGGTTACAGCTATCATTTTTGGTTGCCAGAGCGAGAGGGTGTATTCTTTGCTTCAGGCGTCTACGGGCAATTTATATGGGTCGATCCAGTACGTAATTTAGTGATTGTTAAAACCTCTGCAGACAACGATTTCTTGACACGCTACCCTGAATCCGCCGCCGCGTTTGAGGCGATTTCTCAGGTTTATGACTAGCTCAGCGAGCGCATAAGCTAATTGATATCTCTAACTCTTAAGCAGGCGCGTAAGCTGGTAATAGTCAGTCAAGGCATCCATAGAGACGGTCAATTTGGTCACGGTCGTGCGGGCTTAGTTAGTGCTATAGAGCAGCTAAGCTATATTCAAATCGATACCATTTCGGTGGTCGAACGTGCACATCATCACACCTGTTGGAATCGTGTTAAGGGTTATTCCCCGTGCCTACTAGATGCTGCCGTGGCCAGTCGCGATGTTTTCGAATATTGGTCGCATGCGGCGGCCTATATGCCGATGCGGGACTACCGCTATTCGTTGCCTAAAAAGCAAGCCTACCTCGAGGGAGAGCAGCACGGGTACCCGACAGACGAAAAACAAATGACGTTGGTGATGGAGCGAATTGCGGGCGAAGGCGCGCTTCAAGCCAAGGACTTTGATCAGCGTCGCAATAATAGTGACCACGCATGGGGCGGTCACAAGCCTGCCAAAATCGCATTGGAACAGCTGTTTATGCAAGGCGAGTTAATGGTGTCGAAACGCCGCGGGTTTCAGAAGGTGTTCGATTTGACTGAACGGGTGTTGCCCGACAATATCAATCGATTGATGCCCTCAACGGTGGAACACTATGACCATCTGATTCTCAGTTTTCTAAGGGCTCACGGTATAGGCACATCAGCTGAAATATCGTATTTACGTAAAGGTTTAAAAGTACCGATTAATTTGCGTTGTCGCGAGCTAGTCGAAGATCAACAACTAATCGAACTCGAGGTGGCTGGTAAAGTCTATTTTGCCTTGTCCAGCTTTCAAAGCGTGCTAGATCAAAGGTGCAGTCTTAGTAAGATTAAAATTCTATCGCCATTTGATAATTTATTGATTCAGCGCCAACGGATGAGAGACCTATTCAATTTTGACTATCAGATTGAATGCTATGTCACGGCTAAAAAACGGAAGCACGGCTACTTTGTTTTACCGATTCTCAGAGGGCAAGAGTTCGTTGGCAGAATGGATGCCAAAATTGACCGTAAAACCCAGCTAATGACGGTTTCTAAGTTGTTTTTTGAAACAGATAATTATCTCGATCTTCGACAAGATTTGGCGCAGACAATGCAACAGTTCTTAAGCTTCAATCAAGGCCGCGAGCTCAAAATCGAACAAGTGATTGTCAATCAAAAGGCTTACTCTGCAAGTGCTTTAAACTTGGGTATCGGCTAATTCGCTCGCTGCTATCGAAGTGTTTTGCTTTGTATCTGTGATAGTGTTGATGAGAAATTAGCAACGTTTTCAAGCTGGGTGAAAAATTTTGTCTGAGATAAAGAGAATTGCCTTATTAATCGACTGCGATAATGTAAGTCACAATGCCATCGAAGGTGTTTTGGCAGAGCTCGCCAAGTATGGGACGGTTAACGTACGACACGCCCACGGCGACTGGAATAATCCATCATTGTCTGGTTGGATTGAACGCTTACACCCGAATGCAATACGGCCAATGCAGCAGTTTGCCTATACCAAAGGCAAAAATGCGACTGATTCAGCAATGATCATAGATGCTATGGATATACTTTATAGCAACACTATTGACGCATTTGCCTTGATGACCAGCGATAGTGATTTCACCCCTTTGGTGCTTAGAATTCATGAAAATGGTTTGCCGGTCTACGGTTTCGGTGAGAAAAAGACTCCCAAGCCATTTGTCGATGCATGCTCGCCGTTTATTTTTACTGAGAATCTGATGGCCAATAGCGAAAAGAGTGAGAATTCCGAAACTCAGCAGAAAAAGAATAAATCGGAACTTCGCAAGAATTCAAAGCTAGTCAAATTACTTAGAACCGCAGTTGAACAAACCTCAGGAGATGACGATTGGGCGCACATGGGCCGTGTTGGAAGCTATGTTTCCAATAACAATAGCTCTTTTTCTGCGATTAATTATGGCTATAGGAAGTTGAGCGATTTAATTCGTGCGATTGATATATTTGAATTTGAGATGCGTAACAATGGCTCGGCGTTGTATATCAAAGAACTGCGCAAGTAGCTTAGAGGCCTATTCTCTATCAACACTGCGGGCGGGTGATTTAGGCTACTAATTAATTGTAAAATACTTGCGACCATAAGCGATGTCGGTGCATCCTAATATTATGCAAGGTAGAAATGGTTCAATTCAACATCAGCGCTTTCAGATACAAGTATCGAATGAAGTGCTGAATAAGGCTATACGCGGTGATCGTGAGGCACATGCGGTGCTGTATCAGACGTATTCAAACGCGGTGTATACCTTGGCATTCGGAATTTGTGGAAGTAAACAATGTGCTGAAGATGTACTGCACAACACTTATATTAAACTACTCAATAAATTACCGTCATTTGAAGGCCGTGCACCTTTAGGTATGTGGCTAAGGCAAATAGCGGTGAACGAGAGTTTGATGTATTTGCGCAAGCATAAAAAGCACAAAGCGGTTATTTCAAGTAACGAGTTCGATTACATAGAAGACTACCAAGAAAGTGATTACGAAGAGGCGTTTCCGGCATCATCGACCGATTTTACTGACAGGCACGATAGTCAACAAGATATAAATGGTTTGTTAAGTAAGCTACCAGAGGATATGCGCATGGTTTTATGGTTGAAGGAAGTCGAAGGCTATACACACAATGAAATTGCAGCTCTGGTGAATAAGACACCGAGTTATTCGAAATCAGTGGTTTCGCGGGCGTTACAATTTTTGCGCGCGCGAATCGCACTCAACGACGACCTAAGTTATTCAGTAGGTGAACACTAATGCATGCGACTATCGCTCAATTATTAGATATTAAAGACGGCCAGCAAAGCGCTCTACGAGACCATGTTGGCGAATGTAAGCAATGCCAAATTGCGCTTGCTCAACTGCAGTTATTCGAATCAAAAATCGGCCTTAGTATGTTTGATGCTGCCGATAAAGTTCCTAGCAATGATGTATGGCTACGAATCCAGAATAGTTTAGATCAGGCTAACGCGGAACAAGCTGAATTAAATAATGGCAAACCTCAAGCAAGTGCTCAGATCGCAAGCAACGTGCATAAACTAGCGTTCGCGCAGCAACCTTCTCTGAGTAAAGCTATTTATGCATTAGCGGCCTCGATTGCTTTTGTTGGTGTTGTTTCGATATTTATGTTTTCACAACAACAAAACTCTCAAACTCAAATTTTGCAGGCTAGCTTGAATGAGTTAATGCTCAA
>JBLHXJ010000152.1:0-7233 GCA_047629535.1 Arenicella sp.
TCCAGAATCTCGCCAGAAAACTCAAGTGCGTCGATTTCAATCTCGTCTAACTCACTTATCTCACTTCGACCATCATCAAAGTTAACTAATTGAATAGACTCGTCATCAGCGAGCGATTCCACCACCATCTCGGACTCATCTTCGATAGTTAGGGCTTCCTCTAGGTCACTGTGCTTATCAGAAAATGACTCATCTAAATGATCTATTAGCGCCTCATCTTCATCTTCGACAGCGAAGTCGACCGGTTCTGACAAGTCAGCATCAAGCGGGACTTCTGAAATATCGTCACCTTCTAACAATAGTTCTGAGTCTGCTTCTACCGCTGTATTAAGGTCATCACCCGACAGCTCAAACAATGGGTTGCTTGGAGCAACTTCTTTGCCCATTTCGCAGACTTGCTGCCAAACATCACCGGTCAAAGCTGATCGTTGCGAATAAAGCTCTTCGGCAATGCGCTCAAAACCTTCAGCATTTTGACGCTTATGATAAAGGCTCAAAAGCTTTTGTTTGATATCGATTCTATCTGGGTGACTAGTCACACCATCGAGTAGTACTTCTTCAGCTTGCTCATCGCGGCCATAGGCAATGTAAACATCAGCCTCAGCGACAGGGTCTACTTCATCAGCCTGCACAACCGCGTCGCTATCACTGTAGACAGTTAAAAACGACGTTTCTTTGTCGACTAACGCCTCAGACGCCATCGACGCCGTATGAGATGCCGACATCGACGCTGAATCTGCGCTGTCGTTGGAGTGACCGACACTGTGCGAGTTGCTTTCGATAGACAACATGCTGATTTCAAACTCTTCATCGACGCGACGTCTGCGCATAAATAATATTCCGGCGCCAGCGGCTAGCACAACCCCTAATGCGGCCAGTATTTGCTTCCAAATACCGCCTTCAAACAAACCCGCTCTGGCCTTCTCAGAGAACGATTGCTCACGCGTTACGTTAATTGTTGCCGGAGCTGCGACTGCTGGTGTTGCAACCACTGATTCATTGTCAGCGTCTTCAATAACACTCTCGAATACAGAACTTTGCAGACTGCCATCATCAGCCGCGCCAACTTGTGTCAGTAACTCATCGTCAACCGACACTTGGCCATCGACCAAACTATCAATTGCAGCGTCAGTATCTTCTGAGAAATCAGTAATTGTGTCGTCGGTCGAGGTTAAAAACTCGTCAATCGCACTGCTATCATCGGCAAAGTCTTCAATTGCTGCAGGGTCATCGGCAGAATCGTTTTGCTCAGCCAAGGTTGCTTCAATGTTAGCAAATTCTGCACTCTCGAGACTTAATTCTGCCAAACGGTTCATGTCAGCAAGCTGACCTTCAAGCAATGAAATCCGCTCGCTTAATTCTTGATTCTCTAAATCGCTCGACGCAAGAGATGACTGCAACAAAGTTACTTCTTGACGTAAAGCCAGCACCTCACCCTCGCGAGTATCGCCTTGATCGCTTGAGACATAATCGTTCGATTCAGCGGATGCGCCTACTTGAAAACTGTCTTGCGAGCCGAAATCGCCTGAATCAGAGGTAAAAGAAGAATCATCTTCAAAATTATAGGTATCTTGTCCAACATTGATCGAGTCACTGCCGGCTGGTAGCAATAACTGAGGATTCCACTCAACAATTTGTTGGCTATAAAATACTTTAGACTCGGCAATATCAACCGCCCTAATCGCATTAAGATCACCGATTTTAAGTATCGACCCTTGCATCAAACCATTGATATTTTCGCCGATAAACGAGCTTTTATTTTCATCAAACAACACCTTCATTATTTGGTAAATACTCAAATCAGGGAATTGACGTTGTAAATCTTGGGCGATAACACTCAGAGATTCGCCGTATTCTACCGGCCCATAGCTGGCATCAGTAAGTCCCGAATCGAATGACGATTCAGACTCAAATTGCTCACTAGCTGTCTCTGCATCGTCGCTGTAAAAGTTATCTTCCATTAGCGGGGACTCAGCACTTGAAGACTCTTCTGTAACTAACGGTTGGTCTATCGCTGGAGGCTCTTCGCTGGTTGCATCATTTGCCGCGAAATCTTCGACAAAGACATCGCTTTCGTAAGTTTGATCGATACCAACTTGCCTAGGCTCAGAAATCGCCGTCGGTGCTTCTGCTGCATAAACTGGAGGATCAATCAGCGCTGTGTACTCACGCAAAAAACTCCCGCCCGACCATTCAACGCGGACAAGAAAGTGAATGAACGGTTCTTTAATAATAACGTCGTTACTGGTGACGCGAAGACGGCGGTCGCCGTCAACGGTGTCTAACAGCAAACTAAAGTCTTGCAAATAGCTTGGATAATCAATCCCTAAACTCTCAAAATCGTCGCGCGACGCTATCGCCGCGGTAAGCGTACTGAGGTCATCACCATCAGCCACTCTCAATTCAATAGTGCCGTTAAGCGGCTGGTCTAGGTTAGAGGCAATTTCTAACGACCCTAGGCCTAATGCCGATGCATTTGAGGCACTTAATAATAACGCTATCGCGACGCCGAGGCTTTTCGCTCGCTGTGAGATACCCGAAGGCAGGGCTTGGGCTAGTTTGGTTTTTGATAGAGTCATTTTTCGATTCGCCATAGAACACTCCGACATTCTTGTATATTTTAAATAGACTGGCTCTAAGTGCTTGTAAATTCGGGTAAATGCACTTTCCCTCAGAGACGGCCGGGTAATAAAACAACAAAAAGTATAATTTTTTTATTAGTTTTAGGTAGTTAGCAACGCATTGTAACAACTTACATCAGTTTTTAGCAAATCAACAGAGCAATCTGTCAGAAAGCATGTCGAGAAATTCACCGACGTTTTTATCGTCATACTCGAATTATCAGACTTGACTCATCGTTGCACTGACGATTGCTCAATATTTTACAAATATCACCGCAACCATGAGTCTATGCTCTTAGCCTCTAGAGCCGCCCGCATCGACCCGAATATTGGCTAGATCCTCAAAGGTAATCTTTAATCAAGCACTCAGCAATTTGCACACTATTGGTCGCAGCTCCCTTGCGCACATTGTCCGAAACAACCCAAAGATTGATGCCTCGAGGGTGTGAAATATCGTCGCGGATACGTCCAACATAAACTGCATCGCTGCCGGCCGCATCAGTAACGGCTGTAGGGTAGCCGCCGTCATCTCGCTCATCGATCACTACAATGCCAGCCGTATTCTGCAACAGCTGCTTGACCTGCTCGGCGCTAATCTTCTCTTTAGTTTCAATATGGCATGCTTCTGAGTGGCCAAAAAACACTGGAACACGTACGGCTGTAGGGTTAACTTCAATACTATCGTCAGCCATGATTTTCTTGGTTTCCCAAACCATTTTCATCTCTTCCTTGGTGTAACCATTATCCATAAAGACATCAATTTGCGGTAATACATTGAAGGCGATTTGCTTGGGGTAAACCTTAGCCTCTACCTTTTTAGCATTTAGTAAATTGGCTGTTTGACTGGCCAACTCTTCCATTGCATTTTTGCCCGTACCTGAAACCGCCTGATAAGTGCAAACATTGATACGCTCGATACCAACCGCATCTTGAATTGGCTTTAGTGCAACCAACATTTGAATCGTCGAACAGTTGGGGTTTGCAATAATATTGGTGTCTTTGTACTTCGCTATCGCCTCAGCATTAACTTCTGGCACTACTAAAGGCTTATCATCGTCATAGCGGAAATGTGAGGTATTATCGACTACGATACAGCCCAGCGCCGCCGCTTTAGGTGCAAACTCAGCGGAAATAGAACCGCCTGCCGAAAAAAAACTAATTTGCGCCTTGGAAAAATCGAAATCAGCTAAGTTTGAGACTCGAATAGTTTTCCCCTTGAATTTTTTGCTCGTACCAGCAGAGCGCTCACTGGCCAATAAATATAAATTATCTATCGGAAAGTCACGCTCTTCGAGCACCTCTAATAACGTTTCACCAACGGCACCAGTGGCACCTACGATGGCTATGTTAAATAGTCGCTTATGCTCTGCGGCAGATTTATTACTCATGAGGCTCTCTAAAACTTTGCTTGAAATTTAATAATGGCTCGACTGATTAACAAGTTTGACAGCTGCTAATTCAGGCGCTACCTTGGTGCAAAAATAAACGGGTATAATTTCACCGTTTGCAAATATATCGCGCGCTAACATGTAACGCACTAAAAGCAAATCACATGTCAGTATAAGCGCGCGATTCTAGCATGTTGAACAGGTTGTTAAGAAGGCCAAATGAGTAAGGATTCGTTACAGATCAAAGAGATCACAGGTAAAGTCGTCGGGTTTACTGAGTTTTGGCAAACAATTTCCTCGGAACTCGGTAATTCTCGCTTTAAAATTAATACTAAAGCTGAATCAATCAAGTACTTCTTGGCGGCTGAAAGTGATCATAAAGACTTTTTTAGAGTATTAATTCGACAGACCTACAAGCGCTGCCATTGCTACCACTTGAATGCGCGCTTTGACGTCAATGTAGCATTAGATGTTCTCGGTGAGACAAGCTATACGCTACAAGGCACTAAGGAAGACGACCTGATGGACATCGAGCTGCTCGAAGAGATTGCCTGGCTGATAAACCAACACTACGGCTACGCCATAAAAATGCCAAAATCGATGTTAGCCGACCACCCTAATTCAGCTAGCGACAATTCAACTAGCAACTCAAACAACGTAAATCGTGGCAAGACCGGACCAGTATTTTCAATGTCAAAGTTAAAGATTCGACGCGCAAATCAGAAGCTATAAATCTGCAGGAAAATTCAACAGCTTAAAACTGAGGCTCGGCTTTCAATGCTTAGGTCTCATAGGGCAGGATGCTGGCAGTCACCTATAGCCGGATTGGCCGATGGCCTCAGCAGCGCATGCGCGAGTAACTTTAAGCAAATTGACTTTACTCCAACGGAGTCGAATCTAAATCTGACGCCCCCCCCTATTACCCTTGGCTGCCAGACTAGACCGAGACTCTACGCTCTAATGTATAACCCTAGAACACAAACTCGGCTCCAGCATCATAGGCATTGTCGTCGTTTCCATCTGCCGAAATTGAGACTCATGCATGTATCACTAAACGTCGTATACCTTTGGCTTTTTCACCCTTAGTCCTTATTCCAATGACTGATGCCAAAACCTAGTACAGTCTGGTATTTGTAGCTACCGATGCCAAAGTCTAGGACTGTCTCTTCTGGATGTCCAAGCTGAACCCCGTTAGCTAGAGAGCGCTAACGCCAGGCGCAACATTGGTAAGTAGCCCCTTGTCTGCTGGCATCGCCACGCGCGATAGATTGTTGACTTTTTTTGGGAGCCATTACCTGCGAAAAATGAAATCACCCCAATTGCATCGGTGTTATTACCCAGCGCTGTTGTGCTAAAGCCACTCGCCGACTCTTGGTTACCAATTGCTGTGGCGTTGCTCTCGGTCGCATTTGCGCCAGTACCAAAGGAGACATTAGGGGCAATAAGCCCAAGGTAAACAATCAACAAGAAGTTAGAATAAAATGGACACTCCTCCGACATAACAGAAAACCTACCAATACCCAAAATTGTTGCTGTTAAAAATGATCTCCAGACAACTTTATCTGACCATGCTTTGGCGTTTTTTTAGTGATAACAAGCTTAGAATAACTGCGAAAACTTAGAGATCTAACAACCATTAGCGTCCACATCGAAGGCAGCCAGAGAAGCAACTTGCCTTTCAATCACATCTCATACGGCGCTAACGCTAAACACAGTCACTAACGTAGTACCAATCAATAAAGTCTTTATGCAGCTATACAGGTCGTTAGTTTGCTCTATTGCCTGATAGTCCGCGAAGTTCATGCTTTTAAATTTGGATTATGCATTTAAGTTTGCTCGCAAGCGATACATTCGGGCATAGGGTGATGTAAATCGTTAGGCTATATCCAGATTATTATTCAATAACGCAAGCAAGCCATCTTCGTCAACCATCTCAATGCCAAGCTCCTGCGCCTTCAGCGCTTTGCTTCCTGCGTCAGCTCCAACGACGACCAAGTCTGTCTTCTTGGAAACGCTGCCGGCAACTTTTGCACCTAGCGCTTGTAGCCGCTTCTTGGCATCCGAGCGGCTTAAACTTTGTAACGCGCCAGTTAGAACAACGGTTTTACCGTTTAATGGAAGCGATTGCGGATCTGGGAGCTCATCAACAATAATGGCCTTATAACTAACGCCCGAAGCCAGTAACGTACCAATCACCGATTGGTTGTTCTGATCAGCAAGAAAGCGAACAATATTTTCGGCCACTATGGGGCCAATATCGGGCAAGGATTCGAGTGCTTCGGCACTAACATTACTTAACGCATCAAGGTTGCCAAAGGTATTTGCTAGTTGCTCTGCGGTGCTCTCGCCAACCTGCGGTATGCCTAGCGCAAAAAGCAGCCTACTTAGTTCCGCTTGCCTACTGAGGTCAATGCGATCGATTAAATTTTGCGCTGATTTTTCAGCAAAGCCTTCGAGTGCGACCACCTGATCAAAGCTCAAGGTGTATAGATCTGCAACATTTTCTATCAGTTCTTGATCCACCAATAGGTCGACAATTTTATCACCCATGCCGTCGATATCCATCGCCTTACGTGATACGAAATGCTTAATCGCTTGCTTTACTTGCGCCGTGCAAATAAGGCCTCCGGAGCAACGGGCAATAATGCCCTCACCCTGTGCCATAATCTCAGAACCGCACTCAGGACAATGCTTGGGGAACTGATATTCAACCGAATCGACCGGCCTCTTGTCTAGATTCACAGCGACAATTTGAGGTATTACATCCCCTGCGCGCCTGACAATTACGGTATCGCCAACGCGAACACCCAAGCGCTGAATTTCAAATTGATTGTGCAGTGTGACATTAGAAACCGTGACACCACCAACAAATAGCGGCACTAGCCTCGCAACCGGAGTTATTGCACCAGTTCGTCCTACTTGTACGTCAATACTATTAACCACAGTACTCTTCTCTTGCGCCGGAAACTTATGAGCTAAGGCCCAACGCGGTGCTTTAGCGATAAATCCGGCCAATTTCTGCCAATCTAAACGATCCAACTTATAAACGATACCGTCTATTTCATAATCCAATTTGGTGCGAATTTCACTCAGTCGGCTAAAATAATCTAAACAGCCATCAGAGCCCTCAACCTGCTCTAAAAGAGGGCATATTGGAAAACCTAATAGATCGAGTTTTACTAGCGTTTGCGAGTGAGTGGTAGCAAAATCGTCATCGCTGATAA
>JBLHXJ010000153.1:0-7194 GCA_047629535.1 Arenicella sp.
CGACGATAATCTTATAGTTTGGATAGCTGGTTTTGCTTAAAATACTATCGATACAGGGTTTCAACACAGCAAGGCCGTCACGCGTTGGAATAATCAAATCAACCGAAGGCCGATCAGACCAGCCTAATCGCGCGACTAAAACGTTATGCTCGCCACGGCGCTGATACTCAATGTTATGCCAAGCACTTGAGCGACTGCTGGGCTCAGGAGTCGCCGGCGAGCTAAGTCGACTAGAACTAAACAATACTTCGCTGTACGCTAATACTCGTGAAACATCACTAAAACACTCTAAGGCTAAACGATATTTAACCTCATCGCTTAATAATTCGGCGCTACCAACTCGCTCAGCAAGCTCGGCTGAAAACATGGTGGCAAAGCCAATGTAGTTAAAGCAATGCAGGTATGCCTGACTCGGCTGAGGTTTAAATACAGGCTCAAGCGCAGCCGCTAAAGTCGAATCCGACGATGGATAATCATGATCGGTGTATACCAAGCGCGGCCAAACATTAGTCGCTTTCACCGCGCGCTTAAGCATTAATATTGCCGGTGATCGAAGCCGATCTGAGGCTTTAAGAGCGATGCAATAATCGATGCCTTTAGGGATACTTTCTCCGCCCAATAAAATCGCGTCTGGCTGAACCAACAGGTCATCCAACTCTCGGCGTTGGCTTTGGTTCTCTATAATTACAGCGATTTTAACGCCACGACCTAAGTAATTAAGTTGTTTACCAAAACCCTTAAACTTTTGCCACTTATCAATATTTTCTAGATAGCCATCACCACCACGGGCAGGCGCATAAAACTTCAAAAGGCTACTCGACAGCTCAAAATTATCCTGAAACTGCATCAGTAACATCTTTAAAATTACTCTTGGGCCGAAAAAATCTCCTAGATAACGTGCGCATATCAACAGAATTCGGGCACGAGCCTCGAGCGTTGACACACGTGCGAGGCGCTCAAATTCTAAGGATTCACTTCGCGCGACTAACTGGCCGGCAGGCAAATATACCAACATGCGATTACGGCCTGAATGAAAGCCGACCAAAGGCCTCTCGACTCGCTTATCTTTTGCACCACGAATGACCATTCTGGGTGTGTGATCAAGGTTTCCCTGAACCATGAATTCGACCACATACCAGCCCGCTTTTAAGGCAATTGGCTGTTGACTAAAATCAACTGTTGACCACCATGACTCAAGCTTATTATTAAGCTTAATCAATTGCTTAAGAATACTCATAGATGTAAATTAAATTATGGTTTTGCCAAAAAGGCGGCGCAGACCGTTAAGTAAGCGCCAGCCGATTGAATTACTCATTAAGTCGACCTTTGCCTGCAAGTTATCTGAGTGTGACTGTAACTGAATAATCTGTGCATTTAGATGCGATTGCAGCTTGTGATCTAACTGAACCAGCGGCTCAGAGAGCGACGGAACAGTCGGAATATCATAGTTCAAAGGCAGCACCGGGTAGACCTCAGAGTCAAAGTCACATAAGCGGGCGAGCCGCGCAGTATCATCTGACAAAGCAATTAAAAACGAATTTGCATGCTCGTTTAGCGTGCCGGCCAAAGCCAAACCCTGCCAAATTCGATATTCGTTCTCACCTAAGTCAAAGGCCGCGCTATAGTCGCGAGACTTATGCCCCTTTAAGCGATCGACGGCACTAACCGTTACTTCTTTAATGACTGACGTAGGCACTTTGTAATCGGGGAAAGGATACATGAACTGTATGGCACTAAAACCACGCGCATGCTCTCGCCACTCTTGTTGACTGTAGGTACGAATGCCGGTTGACTTTGGATAATCATCTAAACCCACAAACGGAATAGCATAGTGATCTTCACTTGCGCCAAGCATGTACTTTAAGCCTAGACGGTTTTCAATCGCGATCAAGGTAACGCCGTTTGCCTTGGATGCTTTTTTTCCCAACAAAAGCAAATCAGCTAATGCTTCTTGGTCCGTAGCCCTGTCTGAAAAGCGCCCTGCATACTCAGTGACACCAACAAATAGAACTAGGTCATAATGGTCTTCAGGAAACTCGATATCGTTGAAGTTAGCCGAACAGATAGTCACATTATCGAGGTCTCGACAACGTAAGGCGGCTAAGCCTGCTCGCGTAGGGCTACCTTCAACCGCATCAACCTGAATACCCTCTTGCTCACCTAAGAACCGAGTTATTGAGCCGCAGCCACAGCCGAGTTCAAGCACCCTTGTGACACCCTCTAAGTTCAGCGGACGCAGCAAATTAGAACGAGTACTGGATAAGTGATATTCAGTTGGCCAATCGCAGATAGCGGCTTGCAACTGCGTCGATTGACACGATAAGTCTTCAGCCTTACTCAGAATTTTATACAGCTGAGCTTCAGATTTTTCGCCGTCTGAATAATTAAATTCGCGCTCTGCAGAGCCCGCCTGATAGACACCAGAAGTACTCTGAGAAAATCGATTTAACTCGACTAATTTACTCATTTTTCACCTTCTGAAATGAGGCTCATACCACCATCTAAGGCAGCATAGCCAAAGGAATCTTGGGTTTCACTAATATGTAAATGAATCATGTCATAGCGCCGGTCAACTGGGATTGCATCTTTTGACTCATGATCTTGTGCCACACCCAGTGAAATAAAATAGTCACCCGCCAAAAGATTCATGGTTAAGCGATATTCAATAGAAACTAGATCGCCAGCTTTTTGCTCGGTCGGGAGGTTACCAACCAACCTCGAGTTAGTGCCATAAACCGCGTTGCCATCATTGGTTTTGACGGTGATACCGTAGATCAAGTCACTAACATCATTTTCAAATAGCGCCGACATCTTTATCTGAACTTTGTCGCCGCGCTGCACCAAACCGGTAGTCGGAGCACCATTTTGCAGAACTTCGTAGTGACAGATTTTTGCACGACCATCGCCCCACCGCTCTTCATTGGAGTTATAGGTTGGATGATTGAGACAGTTATCTAGGGTTGGGTCGAAGTCAACACTATAGTCATTTGGGTTAACCGCCGCAGAGGGCTTGAGATCAACATCAGACGCGAACATCATCTCTAAGTAGGCTTGCACAACCTCTTTGGGACTGCCAGTGAGCTTCAACTCACCCTCATCGAGCATGATTGCGCGGTCGCAGTATTGCAATACGCTGTCGGTCGAGTGAGTCACAAACAAAATTGAAACACCCTGCTCTTTGAGCTGCTCTAAGCGCCTGAAACATTTTCGTTGAAAGCGAACATCGCCTACAGCGAGTGCCTCATCAACGATTAGTATGTCGGGATTCATGTTGATAGCAACGGCAAATGCTAAGCGCACAAACATGCCACTGGAGTACGTTTTTACCGGCCGATGCAAAAAGTCGCCAAGTCCGCAGAAATCGACAATATCAGGCAGCTTCTGATGAAACTCTTCGCGGCTCAGCCCCATGATCGAGGCATTCAATCGCGCGTTTTCCATGCCGGTGAACTCAGGGTTAAAACCAGCGCCGAGCTCTAGTAAGGCCGAGATTCGCCCAGTCGTTTGGCAATGCCCCGATGTGGGTTGCAAAATTCCGGTAATTATCTGTAATAAAGTTGATTTGCCCGAACCGTTTTTACCGACTATGCCCAGCGTCTCGCCTTTATGAACGGTTAAGTCTACGCCTTTAAGCGCCCAAAACTCTTCATAAAATTTCTTCTCTTTGCTAAAGCTCTGCCACAAGCGATGAATCGGCTTTTGATAGGTCTCATAGCATTTAGTTATATTTTCAACCGTAATTACAGGGATCGAACTTATTGAAGAGCTAGATGACATCAGCAAACCCGCCACGTGTACGTTTGAAAAACCAAATGCCTAGCACCAACATAGCAACCGCGCCTATCGAGTAAAGCCCTAGCAATTCCCAATCGGGGAGTTGACCAAACAATACTACGGCACGCAACTGCTCAACAATGATCGTCAATGGGTTCAGCCAAAGAACATAGGGCTGAAGCTCGAGCGGCAAACGATCAAACGGAAACACAATCGAGCAGAGAAACATCAGTACCGTCATCAACACACCGACCACCTGAGATAGGTCACGAACGTAGACGCCAAGTACCGATATAAACCACGAAAACCCAAGTAAGAACACCACAAACGGAAGAAGCACAATCGGCGTGAGCAGCAGTGTCCAATGCAATTCATTACCGCTCAAGAAATAGATAGTCAGCAGAATAAGCAAGCCTAAAAACATATGAAAAAGCGCATTAGCTAAACCCACTAAGCTTAGGATTTCTAGGGGAAAAACCACCTTTTTCACGTATTGAGAATTACCGGTTATCATACTGACTGAGCCAATAACAACCTCGGCCATCAGGCCATGACACAGTAAGCCAACAAACAGTATTAGGCCAAAGTCGATGTTATCTTGACCAGCAACACCCCATTTAACCTTCATCACCATTCCGAACACAAAGGTATACACCAGTAGCATTAGAATTGGGTAAAAGAAGGCCCACAAAAAGCCTAATTGCGATCCTCGGTAACGTTTTTGAACGTCACGTTTAAGCATTTGAAAAAACAAATACTTATTATTTAATACACTAGATAGCATTTCTTATTATAGGGTGGCGTGTTTGTAGTCAGAGTGGACTAATGGCTATTCGAAGCTGGTTATTCTAAGGCTAGTCTATGCTAATAAACTGATGTTTGTTCTCTAAGATGGTCCTAAGATATCGGCCGTAGCCACTTTTACCATATTGATGCGCGGCCTTCTCTAGTTCATTTTCACCGATGTAGCCTTTACGAAATGCAATCTCTTCAAGGCAAGCAACTTTCAAACCCTGACGACTCTCAATAGTCTCGATAAACATCGATGCTTGCAATAGAGATTCATGGGTACCCATATCTAGCCATGCGAGGCCTCGGCCAAAA
The DNA here is from genome assembly GCA_047629535.1 of Arenicella sp. GTDB lineage: Bacteria > Pseudomonadota > Gammaproteobacteria > Arenicellales > Arenicellaceae > Arenicella. The sequence continues at coordinate 4,879 of JBLHXJ010000153.1, forward strand.
ACTTGCACCGACAAGTCGCCCCACTCTAGATATTGCTTATTGATGTCAGTGATTTCTAACTCGCCGCGCTCTGACGGCTGAATAGTCTTAGCCACGTCAACAACCCGATTATCATAGAAATAAAGGCCAGTAACCGCATAGTTAGATTTAGGCACCTTTGGCTTTTCTTCTAGACTCAAAGCGTTCCATTTGTCGTCAAATTCAACTACACCATAGCGCTCAGGGTCATGCACCGGGTAGGCAAATACGGTTGCGCCCTTCTTTTGATCTCCAGCTTGAGCTAGATTTTTGCTTAGATCAGCGCCATGAAAAACGTTATCTCCAAGCACTAATGCGCAATCGTCGTTACCGATGAACTCAGAGCCGATAATAAACGCTTGAGCAAGCCCGTCTGGAGACGGCTGAACTGCATATGAAATATTCAGACCCCATTGTGAGCCATCGCGCATAAGCTGTTGAAAACGCGGCGTATCTTGAGGAGTCGATATAATTAAAATATCTCTTATGCCGGCCAGCATAAGAGACGACAATGGGTAGTAAATCATCGGTTTATCGTAAACTGGCAATAACTGTTTCGATACCGCTTGCGTCACCGGATGTAATCGTGTGCCTGAACCGCCGGCTAGAACTATTCCTCTCATGTCACTTTCCTATGTTGTTGCAACTAAGTTAATTTGAGCCTAAACGATCGCCGCTATAATCGCCTGACACCTTGGCAACCCATTCAACGTTGCTTAAATACCACTCAACCGTTTTGCGAATACCCGTTTCAAAGGTCTCGACTGGAGTCCAACCAAGCTCACGCTCGATCTTCGCGGCGTCAATCGCATAGCGACGATCATGCCCGGGCCGGTCAGCAACATAGGTAATTTGCTCGGCATATTTCTTGCCATCGGCACGAGGCGTTATATCGTCAAGAATGGCGCACATCGTTGTCACTACTTCGATATTAGTTTTTTCATTGTGACCACCAACATTATAGACTTCACCATTGACACCTTGGGTAACGATTGTCCATAGGGCTTTTACATGGTCATCGACAAACAGCCAATCGCGTATATTGTCGCCTTTGCCATAGATTGGTAGAGGCTCTCCAGCGAGCGCTTTCTGGATGATCAGTGGTACTAATTTTTCGGGGAACTGAAATGGCCCGTAATTATTAGAGCAATTTGAAATAACCACTGGCAATTTATAAGTCTTGTTCCACGCTCGGACCAAATGATCTGAGCTTGCTTTACTTGCTGAATATGGTGAATTCGGCTTATAACGAGTGGTCTCGGTGAATAGACCCTCTGCGCCTAAACTGCCATAGACCTCATCCGTAGAAATGTGATGAAACTTAAACGCATCTCGCTGAGCGCCGTCGAGGCTTTGATAATACTCAAGAGCGACTTGAAGCAAGTTATAGGTGCCGACGATATTAGTCTGAATAAACTCACCAGGGCCATCTATCGACCGGTCGACATGCGACTCGGCGGCAAGGTGCATTATGTAGTCAGGCTGATATTTCTCAGTCAGGCTGCGCATTGCCTCGGTATCGATAATATCGTTTTGATAAAAGTGATGCCGATCACTAGCGTCAGCGCCACCTAATGAATGCAGGCTGCCGGCATAGGTTAGTTTATCTACGTTAACCACCACGGTGTCGGTATGATTGATCAAATAACGAACCAAGGCAGAGCCGATAAACCCCGCGCCGCCTGTTAGCAATACTGTTTTGCTCATTTGATAACTCTTATTCTGTTAATAATTAGTTTCATAATAATATTCTAAACCAGACTTATACCGAGCTTGGATCTTGCTCAGCCATGGTCGGGTTTCGATAATTCATATTCAGCAGCATGGACGGCACCATCAGCTTCTCAGCGCCGTATGATTGTTCTAGCTCGGCTACCAAATCGCGAGTCTGCTCCATTGAGGTAAGAACAATTGCGTCAAAGCTGTCGCATTCTATGTGTTGATCGACGATAGGTACACCAAAAAACTCACTTCGTTGCGAATCGGGCTGATAAATAGCCACCAGCACAACATCACTCTGCATCGCCCGCATCACTGCAATCTCAGTTAAATCAGAAAGCCCAGCAAGTAATATTCTCGGTCTTGCGATCGCCACGCAGTGATCAAAAACACCTGAGTACTCATCGCCTGACTGTCGAAATAAGGCCAGAGAGGTGGAAAAAAACTCGGCTGTTAGTCTGGCCTTTTCAGCAAAACCGTTCGGTGTAAGGTAATATAGATAGCGATTGGCCGGTGCTGTGGTCATCTTGATCCAGCCCTTTTTCACGCAACGTTTCAAATATGAATTAGCCAAACCCA